>CAZNQZ010000001.1:0-24804 GCA_964575245.1 uncultured Lachnobacterium sp.
CTCGATCAGCTCCTGCACAGCCTGAATCACCAGATTGTTGATGGTCTGAATATTGTTAGCCGCCTCCCGGCTGGAATTGGCCAGCTGGCTGATCTCATCCGCAACTACCGCAAAGCCGCGCCCCGCCTCTCCGGCTCTGGCCGCCTCAATCGAGGCGTTCAGGGACAGGAGGTTGGTCTGGCTGGAGATGCTTAAAATATCGTTCGTCAGGTCGTTGACGCGCTCGACGCTCTTGCTGCTCTCAATCGCCTGATTCAGCTTGTTGATAATGCCGTTGATGACATCGCTCGTGTTCTGCTTGTTCTCAATCGCGCTCTTCTCCAGCTCCTCTGCGCGCTGCTTCATGCCGGTCGCATAGTCGGTCAGGCCGCGGGAGGCATCAGATAGCTCGGTGATATTTCCGTCCGCAATGTCCACATTCTCCTTGATGTTGCCGAGCGTGGAGGAAATCTCCTGCATGGATGCGGAGAGCTCTTCCATGACGGAGGAGATATCGCAGGAATTGTCATTTGCCGTCGAGACCTTCCCGGAGACGAGGCTGACAATGGAGCCAAGCTCCCCGGAGCTGGTCGTGATATGCCCCATAATCTTCTGCAGCGTCTCGATGAAGGTGTTGATCCCCGCGGCGAGGGTGCCGATCTCATCCGTACAGAAGCACTGCACCCGCTTGGTGAGGTCGCCCTGCCCGGCATCAATCGTCGCGATGATGTCACGGAGCTGCCGGTTGATGTTGATCAGGCGCTTGCAGGCCCACTTCCAGCTCACCCAGATAACAAAGAGGAAGACCAGCATACCGAGCACCAGTATGACGGCGATCACGATGACAGACTGGTCATAGGCATCCTTCTGATGCTTTGTGGCGTCCTCCATGCCCTTTTTCGCATAATCGTTCAGTGAATCCAGCTCCACGGAGATCTTTTGGGCGACCTCCTGCAGGTCGTACATGGCAAGCCTCGTCGCCTCTAAGCTGTTGTTGGCCTCCGCCTCCGCGATCACCTGATCCAGAACGTTCAGATACTGCGCGTAATCCGCCTGGAACTGCGCAAAGCTATCCTTCTCCTTCTGGGTATCCAGTCCTGCGCCGCAGGCCTGGGAGAGCTCCTCGATCCTCGCCTTATTGTCAGCCGCCTCTTTCTGCAGCTCCTTTCGCGCTTCCACCTCGTGGCGGGAGACAATGGACGCGAAGGCGATCCCGCGCAGCCCCTGATAGCAGCTGGTAATCTCGTTAATCTGCTCAATGCGCACCGCATACTTGTCCGAGACGTCCTTGCTGGCATCCAATATCGTGCCCGCACTGATAAAGGCCACCGTGCCGAGCGCCAAAAGCAGAGCGCCCAGAAAAGCAACCGGCACGAGAATCTTTATTCGGATGCTCAAATCCTTTAAAAACTGATGCATAATAAACCCCCCTAACAAAAATTGTTGATTAATACTAATTATAGTCCATTTGGGGGATATTGTCCATATTTTTTCAGACAGATTTTAATCTTCTTTGTAACAGTTCAGCCATTGCCCGCTTAGTGTGCGAATCATGCTTGCATGAATGAGCGCATAAGCGAGGCTATGAGTGGAACGCCCATTGATGAGCAAAAATAGTTGCGCAGCAACGGAGAAGCGTCGTAAGACGCGTTTTGCGAATGGTTAATGGGCGTGGGCTGAACTGTTACTCTTCTTTGCACAGATCTCTCAAATATTTCGTGATGGCCTCCTGGTCCTGCAGGCCGACCATGCGGTTCCGGAACTGTCCGTACTTCATGAATACCAGCGTGGGAATGCTGGCGATCTGATAGTTCATGGCGAGCTCCGGCTGCTCATCCACATTGACCTTGCAGACCTTAACCGCGTCGCCCAGCTCTTTTGCCACCGCATCCACCACCGGCGACTGCATCCGGCACGGGCCGCACCAGGACGCCCAGAAATCAATGAGCACCGGCACCTTTGCGGCCAGCACCTCCTCGTCAAAATTGCTCTTCGTAAGCTCGATTACACCCATAATGTCCTCCTTTTCCGATTTCCGTGATATGGTATCAATTTCTTCCAAACTCTTCCAGCTCCAATCCCTTATTGCGATCCAACGTCATGCCCACGCTCCACGCGTTGACGAACAAAAGCAGCGGGTTTCCCTTCATGTCGATGACCTTTTTCATGTCCGAGGTTCCGGTGAGGTTGTCCACATCCGTCTCCCCCGGGTTAAGAATCCAGCGGATATGCTCGTAGGGCAGGTTCTCCAGCCGGATCTGCACATTGTACTCGCTCTCCAGCCGAAACTGCAGCACATCAAACTGCAACACCCCCACCACTCCTACTATGATTTCCTCCATGCCGCCCTTATATTCCTGAAAAATCTGGATGGCGCCCTCCTGCGCGATCTGTGTCACGCCCTTGACGAACTGCTTGCGCTTCATGGAATCCATGAGGCGCACCCGCGCGAAATGCTCCGGAGCAAAGGTGGGAATGCCCTCAAAATAAAAGTCGTTCTTTGACGTGGTCAGCGTATCTCCGATGGAGAAAATGCCGGGATCAAAAATGCCGATGATGTCCCCCGCGTACGCCTCCTCCACCATTCTGCGCTCATCCGCCATCATCTGCTGGGGCTGGGAGAGGCGGATCGCCTTCCCTCCCTGCTGCATGTGGCGCACCTCCATCCCCGCCTCAAATTTTCCGGAACAGATGCGCATAAAGGCAATCCGGTCCCGGTGGTTTTTGTTCATATTCGCCTGAATCTTGAACACAAAGGCGGAAAAATCCTCCGACATCGGATCAATCATTCCGGTGTCAGCCCTGCGCGCCGTCGGGGAATAGGTCATCTGCAGAAAATGTTTCAGGAAGGTCTCCACCCCGAAGTTCGTCAGGGCGGACCCGAAAAATACCGGAGAGAGCTCCCCCCGCGTGACCATTTCCATGTCAAACTCCGCACTCGCCCCGTCCAGAAGCTCAATCTCCTCAAAGAGCTTTGCCCGCTTCTCCTCCCCGATCTCGGCGGCGAGACCGGCGCTGTCCACATCCAAAAGCTTCTCCATGCCCTCTCTCGTCCCCTTCTTCGTGTCCGAGAAGGTCATGACCTGCCTCGTGTTTCTGTCATACACGCCCTTAAATTCCCTCCCGGAGCCGATGGGCCAGTTGACCGGGCAGGTGGCGATTCCCAGCTCATTCTCGATCTCGTCCAGAAGCTCAAAGCTGTCCCTCGCCTCCCGGTCCATCTTATTGATAAAGGTAAAGATCGGAATGCGGCGCATGACGCAGACCTTAAACAGCTTTCTGGTCTGCGCCTCGACTCCCTTGCCCGCGTCGATCACCATCACGGCGGAGTCCGCCGCCATCAGTGTCCGGTAAGTGTCCTCGGAGAAATCCTGATGGCCCGGAGTGTCCAGAATATTGATGCAGTATCCGTCATAGTTAAACTGGAGAACCGAGGAGGTCACGGAAATTCCTCTCTGCTTCTCGATCTCCATCCAGTCCGACACGGCGTGCCTCGCCGTGGCCTTTCCCTTGACGGAGCCGGCCAGATTGATCGCTCCGCCGTAGAGCAGAAACTTCTCGGTCAGCGTCGTCTTCCCGGCGTCCGGGTGGGAAATAATCGCAAACGTGCGTCTTTTTTCAATCTCTTCTCTCAGGTTGCCCACTGTCCTACTTCCTCATCTCTCATTGTTCTCTCAAAAAGCATTTCCTATTGTACCCTAAAAATATCCATATTTCAACTGTGATTTATGTATCCCTACTCCTTCTTCTCTCCAATCGGGGTGATCACAATATTTTCCGCCGCGACATTGGTTTTGCGCTTGACGATATCTTCCACCTGCGCGCGCTTCTGGTCCGTAACGTCCCCCATGTCGAGCACAACGTCGCAGCAGTCCTCGCTGATGGAGACCACCACATTGCTAAAGCCCTTGGCCTCGAGCATCATTTCCGCCCCCGCCTCACGCTCCGCAATGTCTGTGAGCGCGAGCATCTTGTCGAGGGCCTCCTGCTTCTGCGCCTCGTCGAGGGAATCGCTGTCGATAATCGACTGCAGCGTCTCACGGTTTTTCGAGCGCACCTGCTCGCGGTTTAAGCGCACCTGCGCCGCATAGTTCGCGAACGAGGCGTCCGCGCTGGTCAACAGCACCTCTCCCGGGTTTAAATCCTCCTCGGAGTTTTCCAGACCTGCCAGATCTGCCCCATCCGTGTCCGCCTTATCATTCGTTTCATGGTTCAGCAGGTCGGTGTTGGAAACCACCTGCGCGTCCTTGTCGGCACTTCCGCTCTTCCGGTCGTAGCTGACATACCCTGCAACCGCGATCAGCACCGCAAGGCTGGTTATGACGATCTGATTTTTATGAAATATTTTTTTCACAGCGAATCCTCCTGCACTGACATTTTAACTACTGTTATCTTATGCGCCTCCAGTCCAAATAATGACATGACTGCTCTGGAAATATCAGAAATTACAACCGGCTCTCCCGCGCCCTGCGCAGCCACCAGCACTCCCGACACCCTCGGCTCCTCTCTGCGCAAAAAAGCGGAATCCCCTCCGTCTTCCATTGTAATCATCACACGGCACCTGCCCACCCCGTCCATCGCACAGAGCATGGCGGCGAGTTCCTCCTCGAGCTGTTTTGCATACGCCCTGCTCTCACTGCCGCCGTTCGACACGGCGGAATTTGCGCTGCCCGCCGAACTCTTCACGCTCTCCCGCTTTCCCGTCCCAACCGGGACCGCGACAATTAAAATCATCACCCCGATCAGCAGAATCACCAGGTAATCCGTGCGGCTCTTACGTCCCAGTATCTTTTTCAGCCACTCCTTTGTGTTCCAGAAACCACTCAAAAATATCCTCCCCCTCTCCACGGTACTCCAGATTGTCAAGATCACTTAGAATCGACTCCAGCTCCTCGCGCACCCGGCTCTCCCCTCCGCCGGCAAAGGCGGCAATCACCGGACGCATGAGAATCGCGATCATGAGCGCGCCGATAAAAAACTGCAGATATTTCCGGTAGTCCTCCCGCGGCGTCAGATAGGAGAACAGAAACAGAACCAGAAGAAACACAAAATAATCGCGCACAAAGTTTAAGATGGCATTCATAGTTCCCCCTTTCAATAAATGAAACTGGTTGACGCGCTGATCATGGAGATCGTGATAAAGAGCAGAAGCATCGCGGATATCACGATTTTCAGGTAGAGCCCGCATGCGCGCCCCACCCCGTGCACGCACTCGCTGATGCGCTTGTCGCAGAACGGCTGCAGGCACGCGCCGACCAGCCGGTACATGACCTGAAAGCACGCCACGGAGACCGTGGGTGCCGCGCACAGCACAATGAGCACCACAAGGGCAGCCACACCCACACTGTTCTTAATGAGGATACCGCAGCCCACCAGAATCTCACCCGCCGCCCCAAAGGTGTTCCCGATCCCCGGGACCGCCTGCAGAGTCTGAAAGACACTGTTGGAAGAGATGCGGTCCCTTGCCGGGGCGATGAGGGACTGCACGACACCGAGCCCCACCACAGCCGCCAGCGACATCTTGAGCGCTGTCCGTATGCCGCTCTCGATCAGCTCCGCCAGCTTGGAAAGCTTCGTCTCCTCAAAGAGATTGTCCATCATCACGAGGAGGACAAAGATATGTACGCCCGGTACAAACAGCACATGCATGAGAAGCTCCAGCACATAAATCAGGCCGAAGGCCAGCTCGTAAAACACGCCCGCCGAGGTCAGGTTTCCCGAGAAAAGCAGCGCGGCGGCATAGATCGGGACGAAGGCGGTCATAAAGGAGAGCATTTTTTCTATCCCCGCATTCACCACAGAGCTCACGAGAAGAAACGAGTTTAAGAGCAGCAGCATAATCCCCGCGTAGACGGCAAAAAAGCTCAAATCCTTCACATAGCCGTACCTTGTCACGAGAAGCCTTCCGAACAGCGCAAAGAGCAGGCATACACACAGAATCTGCAAAAACATCGGCTTTGCGGCCGCAATCTCATAGAAAAACAGATCGAGCAGATAGTCTGCCACGAGGCGAAAGCTCAGCTCCTTTCCCTTTTCCCCGGTCAGGGCGGACACCAGCGAGGAGAAGGTCAGCCGCTCGGGCAGCTCCTGCTCCAGCGCCTCGTCCGCCTCCGCGAGATCCAGCTCCTCCAAAAGCTCCCCGATCCACGCCTCGCCCGACGCCAGCACCGGCACGGGATGGGCCGCACAGAGAGCCGCCGCAACGAGAAGGATCACAGACAGTCTACGCAAGAAATTCATCCAGCACCTCCACGAAATACGTCAGCTGCGGAATGCTTAAAGCAATGATGGCAAGCTTCGCGGACAGCTCAATCTCCGCGGCGATCGCAAGATAGCCCGCCTCCCGGCACAGAGCCGCCGAGAAATCCGCCACATAGGTGATACCCAGCATCTTAAAGAGGGGCGTCAGATATTCCGTCTCGATGGGAAGGCGGCGGATAACCGCCTCCAAAAACCTCGCGACCGTCTGAATCTGCGCAAGCGCGTAGACAAAAATGACAAGCCCGGCGGCGATCCCGATCAGCATGGCGAACTCCGTGTGATATTTTTTTATGGTCATGGCTAGAAAAACCGCCACGATCCCGATCAGACCGATTTTCAGAATAAGAATCACCCCCTTCACAACGAAAACAGAGTCTCCATTGTCGTAAACAGCTCGCTGATATAGGGCACAATCCAGAAAAGAACAATGAGAAGCCCCGCCAGACTGAGAAGAAACGCCTGCTCGTCCCTCCCGCTGTGCTTTAATATCTGGCACAGGACCGTCACCACGATTCCCAGCGCCGCAATTTTAAAAATAATTGCAATGCCCATACTGTTTCCTCATTAAATCAACCAGATAATCAGGAGTGCTCCCCCCAGCATCCCCACCGGCAGACAGACCTTGCTCCGCCTGCCAAACTCCTGCCGCTCCCGCTCAAGACACTCCTCCATACGTCTCCTGCAGGCCGCGGTGCAGCGCAGGCTCTCCCTGCTGCTTGTCCCGAAAAAAGCGCCGTCCGCCGCGAGAAGAATCTCCCACATGGGGTCTGTGAGATTCAGTGCCGCCCGGCTTTTGTCCAGCACATCCGCCCACAGCGCCGCCCCGCTCGCGTAAGAGCGGGCGAAAATCGCCCCGATGAGCTCCGTTCGCAGCCGCTCCACCGGCGCCTCACTGGTCTCACAGCGCTCCAGAAACTCGATGAGGCGGAACTTTTCCCTCTCTAAGCTGTACTCCCACGCGGCCAGAATGCGGATCAGCTCCGACGCCGTGCGCTGTCTCGCCCTCTGGGCGCGCAGCCAGCCCGCCACCAGCCCCATGCACCCGACGAGAATCATCGCCGCCCCTGTCAGCTTACCCATATACCATTCCTCTCCCCGTCATAGACAAACAGATGGCGCAGGCCGTCCTCCCCCCGGTCAATGCGCACAAGCCGCCACTCCGCCGACGAGAGGATCTCCGCCATGTGCGGTTTCTCCATGACCTCGCGCCTGCTTTTCGCGTGGACGGTCCCCAGAATGCGCACTCCCGTCCGCATCGCCTGCGCAACCGCCTCGTAGTCCGTCTCTCCTCCCAACTCGTCCACCGCAATTACCTCCGGCGACATGGAGCGCAGCAGCATCTGCATTCCAACCGCCTTCGGGCAGTTGTCGAGCACATCCGTCCGCGGCCCCAGATCGTTCTGCATCACGCCCCGGCGGCAGGCGGCAATCTCCGAGCGCTCGTCTACCACGCCCACCTTGATCCCCTGCCATCCCGGCTCCCCCGTGGAAAGCATCCGGATACAATCCCTCAGATAGGTAGTTTTTCCCACACCCGGCGGCGCGAAAATCAGCGTGTTACAAATGCTTCCCCCACTCCGGATGCAGGTGACAAGCTCCCGTGCGCAGCCCTTTAACTCCCGCGCAATCCGGATATTGACGCCGCTGATATCGTAGAGCACATCCGTCCGCTCCCCATCGTCGGTCCCGTGGTAGCTCATGTGCCCGCACAGTCCGACCCTGTGCCCTCCCTCCACGGTAAAAAACCCCTGCCGGATCTCCTCCTCCAGTGCACAGAGGGAATACCCGGTCATATAGTTCAGCATCTCATACAGATCCTCCTGCCCCACCGTTCCGAACTGTCTCACCCTGCGGTCGCGGTAGTTGATTTCCAAAGGTTGTCTCACCCGGACGCGGATCTCCTCCGCACCGTCCAAATCCTCCTCCCCGATCTGTCCCCGCAGGGATAAGGGAAGGTAATGCAATAGCTGTCTCTCATCCATATCAAACTCCTTCAATCCGGACAAAAAAATAGGTCATAGAACCGTTGTCCTATAACCTATATTTATGCGTTTATATCCGATTTATGAATAAAAGTTGTCACATGCGCTCCGGCGCGGAAAAGCCCAGCACGTCAATGCAGGTCTCCAGCACCTCCCTTGTGAGCATCAAAAGCCCGATGTAGGAATCCCGCACCTCCGCCTCCGGCTCCGAGAGGATCTTCGTCTCGTGGTAAAAGCGGTTGAAGGCGTTGGAGACTTCATAGATGAAGGCACAGATCCTGTGGGGCGCATTCTCCTCGTATGCAGATTCCATCACGGCATTAAAGCGGGATAAGACCAGCATCAGCTCCTTCTCTCCCGCCGCCTGCGGCGCGCGCAGCGCGGTCTGCGGCAGCTTTCTTCCCTGTTCCTCATACTTGTGCAGTATCGACTTGATCCGCACGATCGTGTAGAGGATGTAGGGCCCGGTGTTGCCCTCAAAGGAGGTGAAACGGTCGATGTCGAAGACATAGTCCTTGCCCGCCTGGTTGGAGAGATCGCCGTACTTGAGGGCGGCGAGGGCCACCGTCCGCGCGATTTCCTCCGCCTCCCCGTCCGAGAGGTCAAGCTGCTCCCGCTCCTTCCGGTTTTCCCTGATCTTTCTGAGCATCTCCGCGTTGATCTCGCCGAGAAGAGTCTCTAAACGCATGACGCCGCCGTCCCTCGTCTTGAAGGGTTTCCCGTCCTTCCCGTTCATCGTCCCGAAAATAATGTGGACGAGCTCCGTGCCCGGCGCAGCCAGCCCCGCCTTTTTCGCGCAGCGGAATACCTGAGTGAAGTGCATGCCCTGCCGCGCATCCGCCAGATAAATGATGCGGTCCGGCAGATACTCCTCCATGCGCATCACAATCGTCGCCAGATCCGTTGTGCTGTAGAGGGATGCCCCGTCGGATTTTAAGATGATGCAGGGCGGGATCTCCTTCGCGTCCGTCTCCTCCGCCACGTCCACCACCAGCGCGCCGTCGCTCATATAGGCATATCCCTCGTCCTTGAGCTTCTGCACCATGGAGGGGATATAGGGACTGGCATCCGACTCGCCATTCCAGAGGTCGAAGGAGACATTTAAGTTTTCGTAGTTGCGCTTTAAATCCGGCACAGACACCGCCATAATATGGGCGAGAATCGCGCGGTAGCCCCGTCTGCCCTGCTGCATCTCAACCGTCGCATGAAGCGCCGCCTCCTTGTAGCCCTCGTCGGTCTTGGATTTCGCGCTGGCCGCGGGGTAGATCTCCTCCAGCTCCGCCAGCGTAAAGGGCGGTTCCTTCGGGTAATCCCCCTCATAATTCTCATCAAAATATACAAGCGCTGGCTTGCGCTCCTTTAGCTCCACAATGACGAGCCCCATCTGCAGGCCCCAGTCCCCCAGATGCACGTCGCCGATGACATGATGTCCCATGAACCGCCCGATGCGCTTGATGCTCTCCCCGATGATCGCGGAGCGCAGATGCCCTACATGCAAAGGCTTTGCCACGTTTGGCCCGCCATAGTCCACAAGGATCGTCTTGGGGCAGTCGGCCCGCTCACAGCCGAAGCGCCCGGCGTCATCCCGCATCCCGTTGACATAGTCCGCCAGATATTCCGGCGAGAGCGTCAAATTCAAAAATCCCGGTTTCACGGACTCCACGCGCGCAAACATGGGGTTGTCCTTCAGCGCGTCCGCGATCTTGTCCGCGATCATGAAGGGGGCGCACTTCTGCTCCTTCGCCGCCGCCATCGCGCCGTTGCACTGAAATTCGCACAGATCAGGCCGGTTGGAGAGCGTTACCTTGCCGTAGTCCGCCAGAAAGCCGTTCTCCGCAAAGGCAGCCATCACCACCTCGCTGATCCGGTTTATTATTTTTTCCATAGCTATCCCTCTCATTTCCACGCGGCCCCATCAGAGCTTTTCCGCCCGGGCCAGCGCCGCGTCAATATTTTCACAGAAATTATCCAATCCCACCCGCTCGTCGAAGCCGGCCTTTTTCATCATGGATAGCGGCTGCTCCTGCACATGGGAGAAAATCAGCGTAATCCCGCGCTTTTGGCAGGTATTCATCACATTGTCCAGCGTGTGCAGCGCCGTCACGTCCATCGCCGGGACGCTGCGCATCCGAAGTATAATCACCCGGACGCCAGGATCAAGAGAGATGGTCATGAACTTGTCCGCCGCCGCAAAAAACATCGGCCCGTTGATCTCATAGACCAGCGTGTGCTTCGGCACCCTGCGCAGATGGATGCTCTCCGCGTCCTCCACCTCATCCTCCAGATACCTCCAGCCCCGGATCTCCGCCGTGTCCGACATGCGCTTCATAAAGAGGAGCGCCGCTAGGATAATACCGACCTCAATCGCCGCCACGAGGTCAAAGACGACCGTGAGCACAAAGGTCGAAATCAGTACGAGCACGTCGCTCTTGGGCGCGCGCCGCACGAGCCTTATGAACTCCCGGTAGCCGCACATGTTGTAGGCCACCATAAACAGGATCGCCGCGATGGCGGGCATCGGAATCAGAGACGCATAGGGCATGAGGAGCACGAGAATCAAAAGCAGCGTCACGGAGTGCACGATTCCCGCAATCGGCGTGCGCCCGCCGTTCTTGATATTGGCTGCCGTCCGCGCGATGGCTCCGGTGGCGGGAATGCCGCCGAAGAGCGCGGAACCGACATTGCCGAGCCCCTGCGCCACCAGCTCCGCGTTCGACTTGTGCTTGCTCCCGATCATGCCGTCCGCCACCACGCAGGACAGGAGCGATTCAATGCCTGCCAGCACCGCGATGGTGAGCGCGTCGGGGAGCAGCTTGCCCACCACCGCCAGAGAAAACACCGGCATGTGGAAGGAGGGCGCGCCCGCGCTTATCGTGTAGAGGCTGCCGATGGTGTTGACCTCCAGATCCGCGAGCTTCACCACTGCCCCCGTGACGAGTACGGCGACCAGCGAGCCCGGAATTTTGTTCAGATATTTAATATAGGGCCACAGAATCAGAATTGCCAGGGCAAGCAGGCCGATGATAAGCGCCTGGACGTTCAGCGTCGAAAAATTCCTCGCGATCGCCTCCACCTTCTCCATGGTCTCCACCGGGGCCGTATCGAAGGTGAGCCCCAGAAAATCCTTGACCTGCCCGATCACGATCGTCACCGCGATACCGGCGGTAAATCCGGTGGTGATTGTGTAGGGAATGTATTTGATGAGGCTCCCCAGCTTTAAGAAGCCCATTACCACCAGAATCAGCCCCGCAAGGATGGTCGCCGTGGCCAGCCCCTCCATGCCGTGCTCGGCGACGATTCCCGCGACAATGGTCGCAAACGCCGCGGTCGGGCCCGCGATCTGTACGCGGCTTCCGCCCAGAAAAGCGATGATAAAGCCGGCGACCACCGCGGTGTACAGCCCCTGCTCCGGCCCCACGCCGGAGGCGAGGGCCAGCGCAATCGAGAGCGGCAGCGCAATGATCGCGACAATAATTCCCGATATAATATCCCGCACCAGCTGATCCGCCTTATAATTCTTGATACAGCTGAACAGCTTGGGCTTTAAATCCTTAAAATATGCCCTGACCGGTGAACCCGGTGTCTGTGCATCCATATTTTTTCCTCCTTTGTAGTTTCACCGGTCTATTATAGTTTGAGCGCCAGATTTTGTCAACATGTATACAACCCTTATATTATGATTGTAAATCGTTGCAGTGTGTGTTAGAATGAGCGCAAGGAAAGCCAAGGAGCTCAGGCGGTCTACCCTCCATCTTCGGAGGGACTTTTTCCCCTCCAGACAAACGAAAGGAGGGCGATACAATGTATGTTACATATCAGGATCTGATCCAGATTGGAATACTCATTGTTGCCCTTGCAAATTTGTTTTACAAGATTTACAAGGGCAAAAAGCATTAGCCGCCACTACTGCAATAGTGACGGCTGACGTAACAGTTAGCAATTAACTAGAAGGTAGGCCGCTGTTTTGGCTTCCCTTTTCTATATCATAACACTTCTCCTGAATTTGTTCAAGTTTTTAATTTTTATTCGGAACGCTGTTCCTTCTTCTTTAGCAGTGCCGAGGTGTCGAGGGTCTGGCCCGCGCCGCCCTTTGGCGGCTTTGGACTTTTGCCCTTCTTTTCTTTTTTGGGCTTCTTCTTTTCCTCACTGTTTTCCACGGTCGGCTGTTCTTTCTGCGGCTGCTCCACAACCGGTTGCTTATCCGCAGCCTGATCCACCCAGTTGGAACCCTTTGGGGCGCGCCCCGTCCTTCCGGCCTGCAGGCGCGTTTTTATCGCACGGTACCATCTGGTGTCCTGCGGCAGAAAACAGAACCGGCGCATGACGATATCCAGTACAAACCATAGGAGTGCCAGAAGAAGGAGCCACTTTGTGATCTCATAGCGCTCCCGCGCGACGCTTTTTCTCTGCTGCCAGAAGTTTTCATCCTCCTTCAGCATTCGCCCGTACTGCTCCACAAAGCGCGCAAATTCCGCCGTTTGGGTCCCGAACTTGTACTCGTCCGAATACTGCACCACCGCCGCCGTCGTGATGGCGTTTTTGATTTCCCCTCCCTCAATCCTGCGCACACTCAGATTGTACACGCCGGTGAGGTCCGTGTCGAGCTTAGCCGTGAATTCTCCCGGCGCCGTCGCCCTGAGCTCCGCGGTCTTCGTGTTTCCCTCCGGGTCCGTGTACACCGCCTCCACCCTCGTATCCTTCGCGTAATCCTTCGCGCGGTAACGGATGCTCGTGACATTACTGGCAGTGACCACATCCGCGGTGTCGTCGCCGATTCCGGCATTGCCCGCCGAGTAATCGATCGCACGCTTCCAGAGCTGCACATAATCCTCCCGCCCGGCAAAGCCGGAGGTCCACTCATTCGTCACATCCGTATTCCACGCCAGAGTGCGCCCGAGTCCGTACTGCATAACCGTGAGCACGGGATCGTCCTTCTCGGAGGCAATCAGCTGCATCGCCGAGGGCTTCGGCGTCGCGCTGACATAGCCGTAGAGAAGCGGCCAGCCGTCCTCAAAAATGCCCCGCGTGATCTCGTGGCTGCCGTTGACCGCCAGCGCGAACTCCCCGTTCTGCAGATAGGTGTCCCCGCTCAGAAAAACCTCCTGCGCAAAAATTCTCGGGATCTCCTCCGACATGTCCGAGTAATAGTAACGGCCGCCACAGGCCTCGGAAAGCCTCTTTAAGAGCGCCGTGTCCGAGCCCTGCCCGACTGCCACGGCTGAGAGCGTCACATGATCGCTGTTGTATGCGCTGATCACGTCGTTGTAAACGCTCGTCTCGCCCTGCCCGTCCGTCAGAAGCACCACATGGCGGATGTCCGCGTCGCAGGTGAGCACGCCCCGCAGCGCCTCCCTGACAGCGGGCTTAATGCTCGTCCCGCCGCCCTCGGCGACGCTCTTAATCTTTTCCTTGATGCCCTCCTTGTCCGAGCACAGCGTAGGCTCCACCACCCAGCTGTACCGGTCGTCAAAGCTCAGCACGCCCACATAGTCCGTGGCGCGCATCAGATCCACCGCGGAGGCCGCCGCCGTGATCGCGAGATCCAGATTGGTCGCGCCGCCGTACCCCGTGGAGATCATGCTCCCGGAGTGGTCGATCACCATAATCATCGCAGTGGACGGCACCTCATCCACTCCCCGCAGCTCCATATCCACCGGGAGAACCGTCTCCAGCACGCTGTCCCGGTAACCGCCCAGCGCAAAGCTCTGCTCTCCGCCGCAGCAGACCAATCCGCACCCGTAGTCCTTCACATAGGTCTCAAGGTTCGCCAGGAACCCCTCCGGAAGGTCGGACAGGTACACATTCTCCAGAATCACGCTGCGGTACTCCAGCATGCGCTCGAGGGAATCCGGCGCGTTGACGGCGGAGACCGTCCGGTAGTTCACATTTGCCGCCCCAAGCAGACGCTCGTACTCCGTGCTGTCCTCGTCCATTCCGGACACGAGCAGCACCTTCGGTGCCGAATCCACCACGGAAAAGGCGTGATAGCTGTCGTTCTCCGCACAGGTATCCCCTGCGGCCTCCACCTTCACCACAAAGCTCTCCACACTCTCGCCGCTCACCCTCTGCTGAAAGCGGAAACGGTTGCTTCCCCGGTTTAAGTGCACCTCGTAGGCGTCGGTCCTGATCGTCCCCATCCAGACCGAGAGGACTGCGTCCGTGTCATAGTTGCTCTCCACCGTGACAGTCATCGTGTAGGCATCCCCCTGATACAGGTAGGTCGGCAGCTCCACATTTTCAATGTACGCGTCCTCCCCGACCGAGACCTCATAGGTTCTTGCAAGGAGCTCGATGTCGCGCGAGACGAGCGCCGGCGCCGCGCCCGCAATCGCGCCCCTGGTCTCCTTTCCGTCCGTCAGGATCACGATGCGCCCCGCGCCGTCCGCCGGGATCATGGCCAGGGCGCGCGACAGTGCCTCCTCATAGTTCGTGGCTGTCTTGTCCGGCACCGACATAATGGAGGTAAAATGGTTCTCGTCCGTCAGAAACTGCTCCACCAGCGAGTTATTTCCGAAGGTGACAATGCCGTACCGGTTTTTCTTCGGCATCTTTTTCAAAGCCTCCTTCAGCTCCTGCTCCATTCGGGAGAGATTCTGCGCGTTGCTGTTGGAGATATCCAAAAGAAATACAGTCGTGTTGCCCGAATCCCTGAGGGGAACCGACACCTTGCAGAGTGCGAGGACAAGCATCACAAGGAGCGCGATGCGGACGCCGAGGTAAAAGGGCTGCCTGCCGCGGGTCTGGCGCACATAAATGACAAACTCCACAAACAGCAGAAGAAGCACAAGCACCAAAACCACATTGCGCACCTGTCTGCGCACCGTCACACGCTCCGTCTCCCCTGCCCCGGTTCCCTCCGCGGTCACTCTTCCGTCGGACTCCGTCCCCGTGGCAAAGCGCACGACATACGCCTCGCTCCTGTCGCCGTCGCCAGCCGAAAAGAGTCCCGCCTTCGCGGTGTCCGCCGCGAGCTCGCTCACATCAATGTCCGGCTGCGGGTGGAAAAGCAGCGCAGACCCCGGCTCGTAGATCTGCTCCGCAAGAAGAGAGGTGTCGCCAAGAAAGCGGATCGCGTTCGACATAAACACCGGAAATTCCGCCTTCAGCGGGAAATCCGATTCGCGCACATCAAATCCGACGGCAATCACGCGCACACCGTCGTGATCGCCGTAATAGCCCGCGCACTGCTCCCCCGCCCACAGAAAACCGACGCCCCACTCCGGGACATCATAGATCTTCGTCTCATTGACTCCCACCGCAAACTCCGCCAGGCCAGCCGTCAGGTCACAGCTCGACGTGGAGAGCATCACGTTCTTTTTCACCTCCAGGACATTGGAATCGTCTGCAAAGACCATGCGGCTGTATGCGCTGTCCACATACTCCGCGCCCGCATCGTAAATCCGCACGGCGGGACCGTCCGCGCTCCCGCTCTTTTCCTTGGCCAGACTGTTCCCGGTCGCTGCCTGATATGCCTTTTCCAGATAGGTATTGCCGGAGCCGACAAGCACCGCGTCGATCCGGCTGACCTGATCCATGACCGCGCAGGAGACATTGTCCGCCGCCAGCGAATCCCCTGCGCCCGTGCCGGTAAAGCGCACGGAGGAAACCTCGCTCCGCAGGGGAGCGCCTCCCCAGTCAAAGCGGTCAAAATAGCACAGGCTTGTCTCATCCGCCGCCAGCGCGGCGCGCCTGACCTGCACCAGCTTCTCCCCCTCGTAAAGGCTGATCTCAAATTCCGCGTCGGCGCTGCCGTAGTTCGTCAGGCTCGCCGCCACAAGATAGCCCTCCTCATCCGCCGCGTAGGAAAGAAAATTGTTCGCGATATTGTCCACCGGCTCCCCGATGACGCGGACCTCTGCGTCAAAATAGTCGGCAAAGCCCGCGGCGGACTCCGCACCGTTTCCGTCCGTAAAGACAATCACCTGCGCGCCGTCGCCCTTTTCGTCCGCGCCGATGAGCGTGTCCGCCACGCTCTCGGCGTCCGCAAGATTTCCTTTGCCGTCAAAGCACTCGATTTGTCCCAGCACATCGTAGAGGCTGTTCTTCTCCTTCACGGAGACCGCTAAAAGCTCGGTTGAGCTGCCGCAGGCGAGCACGGAAAAGGAAGTCCCCTCCGACGCGGCGATCAGGCGCTTCGCCTCATCCAGCGCGCAGAGAATCCGGCTCTTCCCATTGCCCGCATCGTGCTGCATGCTCCCGCTCGCGTCGAACACAAGGATCACATTTCCCCTGCCCGTCCCCTCCCTGCGGATATAGGGCGACATCAGCGCCAGCACCATAAGGATCAGAATCAGGATCTGCAGATACATTAAAATATTGTGGACAAATTTTTCGAGGAAGGTCTTCGACTGCTGGTTTTTCATGATATGCTCCCACAGCAGATTCGAGGAATTCCGGTAATCCTTCCCCTTCGGTTTGAGCAGATATAAAATAATCACCGCCGGCACAGACAGCAGCAGCGCCAGGGGCCACAAGCTTTCAAATATCATAGATCACCCTTAAATCATCAAACACAAGCTGCCTGCGGTCCTTTCCCGCATCACAGCAGACATAGGCGTGGCAGCCCCTCCTCAGGCGCTGCATCAGCGCTGCAAGCTGCCGTTCATAGGCGGCGGCAGCCTTCGCGTCCACCGTCACCTTCAGCCTGCTCTCCCGCTCCGAGTCAATGAGATTGTACGCTCCCGAGAGGGTCACGGAAAGCTCCTCCGGCGCGAGGGTCTGCAGGATAACAGCGCGCTGCTTACAGTAGTCCAGCCAGCGGATCAGCTTCTCGTAGGAGCGGTTCTCCCCCAGTACCTCCTCGTGCAGAAAATCACTGATGATCACCGTCACCCCCGGGCCGCGCAGCTGCATCTGCCGGGCCGCCCCAAGCATATCCACCTCTCCGGAAAAATCGAGAGCGCGCAGCCAGCGCTGCACCTTGTAAAAACCCTTCCTCCCGCCGCTCACCGGCAGGGCCTGTCCCATCCGCTTCATATCGTAGAGAATGAGCCGGTCCATATTATTCAGCGCCAGAAAGCCCACAACCGCCGCCAGATCCCGCGCCAGCTCCGCCTTTGACGCCTCCCCGTAATCCATGGAGGCGCTCGTGTCAACCAGTACCGAAACCACGGACTCCTTCTCCTCCATATATTCGCGGATGTAGAGCCTGTCGAGCCGCGCGTAGACATTCCAGTCGATGCGCCGCAGGTCGTCCCCCGGCATATACTCCCTGAAATCCGAGAATTCCGCCGAAATTCCCTTGTGCACGGATTTCCGGTTGCCCGACATATTCAGACTGCTCTTGTGGGCCTGGGCAAGCTGCAGGCGGGACAGCCGCTCGTAAAGTGCCGCGTCAAGCATACAGCCCCTTTTCCCGCTCCTCGAGCATCTGACGGATCAGCACATCCTCCGTGATTCCCTCCGAGACCGCGTCAAAACTCAACAATATCCTGTGGCGCAGAACCGGAAGGGCCACAGCCTTCACATCCTCAAAGGACACATTGTAACGCCCCTCAAGAAAGGCACGGGCGCGGCTCGTCCGGATCAGCGCCTGCGCCGCGCGGGGGCTTGCGCCCTCCCGGATGTAGGGATTGTCCGCGTGGCTCGCCATCACCAGATCCAGAAGATAGTCCATTACCGCCTCCGCGATCGGGACAGAGGCGGCGAGCTTTCTCGCGGCGAGAAGCTCCTCTCCGCTGCAGAGCGCCGAAATCTGCGGCGGCTCCTGCCCCTCCGTCATCCCGACGATGGCGCGCAGCTCCTCCCTGCCCGGAAACTCCACCAGAACCTTAAACAGAAAGCGGTCCAGCTGTGCCTCCGGCAGCGGATAGGTGCCCTCCTGCTCGATCGGATTCTGGGTGGCGAGCACAAAGAACGGCTCGTCCAGCGCGTGGCTCGTCGTTCCAATCGTCACCGTGTGCTCCTGCATGGCCTCTAAAAGCGCGGACTGCGTCTTGGGCGTCGCGCGGTTGATCTCGTCCGCGAGGACCAGATTGGCAAACAGCGGCCCCCGCTCAAAGCGGAAACTGCTCCCTCCCTCATCGCGCACCATAATGTTGGTTCCGGTCACATCGCTCGGCATCAAATCCGGCGTAAACTGGATGCGCTTGAAGGAGAGTGAAAACACCTGGCTGACCGTCCGCACAAGCATCGTCTTGCCAAGCCCCGGCATTCCCTCCAGAAGCACATTTCCACCCGCGAGGAGCGCCAGCATGGTCTGGCGGATCACCTCCCGCTGCCCGATAATGCCCTTTGCGATCTCCTGCTCACAGGCAATGATTTTCTCCTGATAAAAACTGATATCGTCCATATGATCTCCTATCTATTGATTCAGGCTCTCAAAATAATCCTTGATGACAGACTCCAGGCCGCTGGGATAACGCCCGGTTGCAAGCCCCTCGTAGGCGCGGTCCGTGTAGTCACCGATGACGGAATTGTAATCCACGTGCTCACCGGTCCACGCCAGCCCGTTCTGCTGGCGGTAGTAATCCGGATCATCCGATCCGGTCTTCTCGCCGTTCACAGCCGAATCGCTGCCGACCTCATTCGGGATACTCACATAGTCGTGCGTCTGTTTGCTGCTTCCCGTGCCGCGCCCTCCGCCGCTCCCCTCGCCGTCTCCGCTCCCGTTCCCTGAGCCATCCCCGCTCCCGGAGCCGTTTCCTGAGCCGTCTCCGTCCCCGTTCCCTGAGCCGTCTCCGCTCCCCTCGCCGTTTCCTGAGCCGTCCCCGTTCCCGTTTCCGGAACCATCCCCGTTCCCGGAGCCGTCCTGGCTTCCGTTCCCGTTCCCTGAGCCGTCTCCGCTTCCCTCGCTGTTTCCTGAGCTGTCTCCGTTCCCCTGGCCGTCCTGCCCGGTTCCAGTACTCCCGGAGGATGCCGTCTGTTCACTGCCCTTGTTTGCCAGCGCTTTCGCAATCGCCTCCGCCTTCGCAAGCCCGGCCGCTGCAGGGTCGGACATGGAAGCGGCAAGCTTTGCAAGGCTCTGTCCCGCCTGCTCATACTTGTAGTCCAGCCGTCCCATCGCAGCCAGGAGTCCCTCCTGCGAATCCGCACGGCCAAGCTCCTCCCTCGAAAGCTGCATCGCCTCCGCGAGCTGTCGCAGCGTCTCCTGCTGTTCCGCGGTCAGGCTCTCCATGTCCACCGCGTCCAGCGCCCTCGCAAGCTCGACAATTTTTTTTAATTCCTCCCTCGCAGCCTGCCTGACCTCATGCCGGGCACGCGCCGCATCCCGCGCCGCAGAGGGTACAAAGGAGAGGGCCAAGGCCGCTGACGCCGTCAAAAGGAGCGCCAGAATGCGCCGGCGGGCCGGAAGAAGCGGAATCCGTATCCCATCCCGCGCACGCTCGTAGCAGTCAGCCGCGTCCCTGCGCTGGCATTCGGCAAACACATCGTCCCTTTCCATGAGCTCATAAGCGGTCACCATACGCTCCTGCAGGCCGAAGGCGTCCAGACGCAGCGCTGCCGCCCTCATATCCGCGCGCCGCAGCACGGCGACGGCAAGCCCCGCGGGAATCCCCGCCAAAAAACAGAACAACGCCGCCGTATGCGCATAATAAAACGGAACGAAAATGGAAACAAGCTCAAAGATGACTCCGCATACACCGAAGGCGGCGGTAAAAAACAGGACAAAATCCACTCTCTTCGCCCGGTTTATTTTTCTTTTGCAGGCGGCGATTTCACGCCGCAGAAACGATCTCTGATCCATCTCTTATCCTCCCTATTTCTTTTTGCGCCTGTTTCGCCTGACCGGATTGATCATGCGCGACGCAAGCCAGAGGAAGAAGAAGGCAAACGCCGCCAGAAGGATCGCGGACAACAGCAGCCAGCCGTAGCCGGAGGAAATGTGATACATAAACCCGTGGTTCGACGCTGCGGAAAACAGCTCATGCATCATCGACCGTCCGGTCATCACCCGCGAAAAGAATTCAACCAGGAATACGCCCGGGTTGACAAGGAGCGGAAGCGCCGCCAGGGACAGGCTTCCATAACTCGCACTGCTGTTGATAAACGCCTGATAGTACGACACCAGAAACAGCGGCAGGAAGGTTGCCATGAAAAAGAGCAGGTACAGGCCGTAAGCCATGATGACCGCCGTGATCGTCCGCTTGCAGACGGAGGAGCAGAAAATCCCGATGCTCGCTGAGAAAAGAGAGACGAGGATCGCCAGCAGGAAAAACCAGAACAGGTAGCTCCAGGGCAGCCCGCCGACGACGAAGGCGAGAGCCATAATCGGAAGCGATGCCGCCACAAAAAACAGGCCCTGCACAACCGCCGTGATGACCTTGCCCGCGATGACCGAAAAACAGCTCATGCTGGTCGTCATCATGATATCGAAGGTCTGCCGCTCCTTCTCGCCGGAAATTGCGGACGCGGTTCGGATCGGAACCACTACGCCGAGGATGATAATCTGCGTTACTCCCAGTACCGGGTAGAGCCAGATGAGACGGCTGTACAGATTCTCCGTGCTGTAAATGCTGCTTGTGTTTATAACGGCCATCGCCAGAAAATAGACCAGCGCCATGATCGCCTCGTAGGCGAACAGCGTCCAGCAGATCCGCATACTCCGGGACTGTACCCGGATCTCCCGCTTAACGATTGGATTCAGCATCATCTTTTCCACCTCCTGTCACCTGCATAAAGAGCGTCTCCAGATTGCCCTCCTGCTTGTTGAAACCGGTTACAAGCACATCGCATGCTATCATTGCACCGATCATTTTCGCAATCTGCTGTTTCGTCATATCGTGGGACAGTGCCAGTTCCATCTCGCCCACTGACTCCACGCGGACCCCCGCCTGTTCCTTTGCGATCCGCACCGCCGTCTCCATTCCTTCCTCAATATGGATGACGAGCCGGTTGCTGCCGAACACCTGCTCCATGACATCCTCGATGCGCCCTGCAGCGACCAGCTTACCGGAGTTCATAATGCCAATGCTGTTGCACATTTCTGAGAGCTCCGAGAGAATGTGGGAGCTGATTACAATCGTCTTGCCCATGCTCTTTAAATTCAGGAGCAGCTCCTTCATCTCCACCCTGGCCCTCGGGTCCAGCCCGGAGCTCGGCTCGTCGAGCACAAGCAGCGCCGGGTTGTGGATGAGGGCGCGGGCCACACACAGCCGCTGCTTCATTCCCCGGGAGAGGGTATCCACATAGACCTCCTTTTTATCAGAGAGGTTCACAAGGGCGAGAAGATCGTCCGCAATGCGCTCGATATCCCGCGAATTCATACTGTACATGGAACCGTAGAAGTCCATGTACTCTTTCACCTTGAGATTGTCATACACGCCGAAAAAGTCCGGCACATAGCCGATCTGACGCTTGATCTCCTTCCAGTTTGAGAGATCCACCCCGTTGATCGTGATTGTCCCCGCATTCTGCGGCATAAGCCCGCAGACCATGCGGATGGTGGTCGTCTTGCCTGCGCCGTTCGGCCCCACAAAGCCGAACAGGTCCCCCGCCGGAATGTGGAGCGTCAGATCGTTGACCGCGAGATGCGTCCCGTAGCTCTTGTACAAGTGATCAATTCGCAGCATAGCCGTTCACCTCCAATTCCGCATAGGAGCTCAGACACCGGTAGGCATACTCGTCACATGCCCCTGCAACCGTCTTTTGCGCGTCCTCTGTCAGCCCCACGAGCGCCGCGCTGTATCCGTCCGGAATCTTCTCCCGCGACAGCTCAAGACCAATATACAGCGCTGTCATCTCATCACGGCTGTAGCCCTGCGGTTTCGCCCCGTAGGGTGCACACAAATCATAGTAGATATCCCCCCCGTATCCGTTTGAATTCAGGTTCGTGTAAACGCAGCGGTCCGTAAGCAGCTCCGCGGCAATATCAATGCTCTCTCCCGCCTTTACTCCGTTAAAAACCGCGAGATAATCCCCGCAGTATACAGCAAAAAGCGCGAGATCCTGCCCCGTATCGTTCGTGAGCGTGCCGGACAGGGAGCCGGAAAGATCCAGCGCCAGCTCCGAGCCCGTGAGCGTTCCCGTCGGCTCAGCGCGCCCCGACGCATAAAGATATCCGCTCTCAAAGTTTTCTTCCGGCTTCATGCCGATATAGAGGCCTTCGCCTCCGTTTTGTACTACATAATGATAATCGCCCGCAGTGCTGTTGTAATACCCGTTTCTGCCGAAGCCCGCACCTGCCACCTCATAGTTGTCGTTTAAAAGCAGCCGCCAGCCCTTCGTTCCGGACCGGTACGCCTCATAATAAGTGTCCACCCTGCTGCTTCCCGCCTCCTGCAGAGAGACGGAATAAACCTTCGTATCGGCCACGCGGATATTTCTGCCGAACAGGTACACGCCGCCGATGAATAAAATCCCAAGAAGCGGCGCGGCGCCCCAGTACCACTCACTTCTCTTTTTGGCGCGCAGCAGCAGGTAGAGCAGCGGGCCCACGAGCACAACATAAGCCAGTATCAACAGGATCAGCGCCGAAAAATCCAGATTCGTATGTTCACTGTCGATGGCCGAGAGCGCCTGTCGGCCCCGGTAGTCCAGATTGCCGTAGACCTTGATGCCGTAGCTGTTCGAGTTGTACGCCGCCTCCTGCAGCAGCTGCATGCCGCTGTACACCGCCCCCTTCCTAAATTCACTGTCCGCCAGGGAACAGGCGTACACCGTCACCTCCCCGTCGCCGATACAGGCATAGACCGCAGGGTTTTCCACACTCTCCTCAAAGACGGGACCCGTACCCGTATACTGGAAGGAAGCGACCTTCATATTCCGGAAATCGACTCCCGCCTCCTCATAGGCATAGTAATAGCCCTGGCGGGAGTTCGCGTACAAAAAATTGGACTCTCCCGGCTCCGAGACCGGTCCCGCCGCAATCGACAGATCCTTTTCAAAGCCGCCGAGGGTATCCGCCCCGTACTCCCCCGTGCCGATCATCAGCCAGCCGCCCTTGGACACCCAGTCGAGAATCGCGCTTATCTTTTCCCCGCCGAGACTCTCGGCATTGAAATGGTCAATCACAAGATAGTACAGACCGTCCAGATAGGCGTCCAGGTTCGCCGCATCCAGCTCGATCAGCCGCACCGGCATACTGGAGTTTGTGACCTGAATCTGCTGTCCGCCCAGATCCAGATAAGTCAGCGAATCGTAATCGTCCGACAAAATTCCCATCGTGATGCCCCCCGCCGAGGAGCCGAACACCTTCCGCTTGGTCAACTCCTGCAGCTGCCTCCCCTTCCCGTCGAGAAAGCTGACCACACAGATCCCGTTGGAAAGATCCGCCATCCGCTCCGGTATGGTGAGGATAAACCGCTTTTTCCCTCCCTCCGGCAGGGTAATTTCCGTGTCATAGGCACAAGGCTCCGCCTCCTCCGAGGCGAACACGAGCCTCACATAGCCAGTGAAATCCTTTCCCCGGTTCTCCGCCGTTACCTGAATGACATAGCGGTCCTCCTCCTGTTTTAAGAACTCGATGTCGCAGGAAAAATCTCTGCGCTCACCGGCCGCATAAACATGCAGGGCGTCCGCGCGCAAAAGCAGGGTAAACAGCAGACAGAGCATTACGGCGGCAATTCCTCTCTTACACATAGCGCTCTCCTTTTCTCTTTTTCCGCCATTGTAGCACACAATGGCGGAAAAATCTTTTATTTTTTCTTAACATTCTCTTAACTTTGGAAATTCCTGCCACTGTCCTGCTCCCTCGTCTCCTCCCCGAACAGCATTTTGCGGTAGCGCTTAAGCGCGCGCAAAAGCAGGCCGCCGAGGACACAGACAGAGATGACCTCCCCGGCGCCGACGGTCAGCGCATGGAAGGGAATCGACAGATCCACGCCCCGATAGACGGTTTTAAGGCCGTAGCCGAAACGCAGGATGAACGGGACAATCAACATATTGGCAGCGACGGGCGGAAGGGTGCACAGAAAGGGATGCCTGCGCAGAAGGCGCGTGCCTGCGGCCCCGAGCAGGGTTGCAAGGCTCCCGAATACCACATCCCAGATAATGGCTCCAGTGGTGAGGTTCGCCGTCAGGCATCCGATCCAAAGGCCGGGAACCGCCGCCGGCGTGAAGAACGGCAGGATGCACAGCGCCTCCGAAAACCGCACCTGAATTGCGGAGGAGGCCAGCCCCAGCGCATTCGCCGCGTAGGTCAGCACCACATACAGGGCGGCGATGACCGCCGCCTGAACAATGAAGGTTACACGTTTGTCTCTCATATTCTTTTCTCTCCTTAGTTTTGTTTTTCGTGAGGATGGTTTCGAACTCACGGGCATATGTGGTAAGGAGGGACCCACGCAGTGGGAGGATTCCTTATCACCATAAGCTGTTCCCGCAATTTTAGCAAAAAAAGCCGTAACCGTCAAGAGACAAACGGAAAACCGGACAGCTTTCTGTTTCAGCTTTCTGTATAAATTTGACCCGAACCGTCCATCCTCTTTATCAGAGAAAATCGTTACGGGAGGAATGCGCATGTCAACATACAAGGTCGAGATCTGCGGTGTCAACACCGCCAAGCTGCCCATTTTAAAAGAGGAGGAAAAGGACGCTCTCTTCGCCCGAATCAAAAATGGCGATCAGGAGGCGCGGGACACTTACATTCAGGGCAATCTTCGACTGGTGCTTTCCATTATCAAGCGCTTTAACAACCACAACG
>CAZNQZ010000002.1:0-5220 GCA_964575245.1 uncultured Lachnobacterium sp.
CGTGGAGATCCTCGGCGTGAGAATGCCCTGCGTGGACGAGGGCTTCGGCACAAACCTGCCCGTGGACGTAGTCATCCGCCCGGAGGATGTGGAGCTGGTCGCCCCTGAGGAGGGCTGTATGGAGGGCGACGTCACCTCCCTCATTTTCAAGGGCGTCCACTATGAGCTGGATGTGATGGCCAATGGCTACGAGTGGCTCGTCCACACCACAAAGCATGTGCCGGTGGGGAGCCATGTGGGAATTCGCGTGACGCCGTACAATATCCAGATCATGCACAAACCGGAGTCATCCGATGAGAAGGCGGTGGAAATCGATGCATAAATTCAGACAACAGTTTCTGGCAGGCCCGTATCTGGTCTGGATCATCGGCTTTATCCTGCTGCCCCTCGCCATGATCATGTACTACGCCTTCACCGGCGCGGATGCGGAATTTACCCTCGCCAACATCGCCGCGATCACCGAGGAATCCAGCCGCCGCGCGATGGCGCTCTCTCTGGAGCTCGGGCTGATATGCACCCTCATCTGCCTGCTGCTCTCCTACCCGCTGGCGATGATCCTGAACAATTGTAATATGAAAAACCAGAATCTGGTCGTGTTCATCTTCATGCTCCCCATGTGGATGAACTTCATGCTCCGCATTCTCGCGTGGAAGCTGCTCCTGTCCAAAAACGGGGTATTCAACAGCATCCTCGGCAGCCTCGGGCTCGGGCGGATCAATATCATCAATACCCCCGCTGCTGTCGTACTCGGCATGGTGTATGACTTTCTGCCGTTTATGCTGCTTCCGATCTACAACTCCCTCACCCGCGTGCGCAGGGATTGGATCGAGGCGGCGCGAGACCTCGGGGCAGGAAGCGTGACAATCTTTTTTAAAATCATTCTTCCGCTCACTATGTCCGGAATCATCAGCGGCATCGTGATGGTGTTCGTGCCGTCGCTGACGAGCTTTGCCATCTCCCAGGTGCTGGGAGGAGGAAAGGTTCTCCTGATCGGCAACGTCATCGAGCAGGATTTCATGCAGGGCATGCAGTGGAACGTGGGAAGCGGGCTCTCCTTTGTGCTCATGATCTTCGTGATCGCCAGCATGGCAATCGTCAATCAGTTTGACAAGGAGGGGGAGGGAACGCTATGGTAAAGAAAACTCTCGCGCGGCTCTATATGGGCCTGATTTTTCTCTTTCTGTACCTGCCGATCCTCGTGCTCATCGTGCTGTCCTTCAACGATTCCAGGACCCGCGTGGTCTGGGGGGGCTTCACGCTGAAATGGTACGCAAACTGCTTTCAGAACGAGCGCATCATGTCCGCTTTCCTCACGACCATACAGGTCACCTTCCTGTCCGCGGTCCTCTCGACGCTGATCGGAACGCTTGCGGCACTCGGCATCAGCGCCATGAAAAAACGCAGCAAAACCATCTATCTGGGCGCGACCAACATTCCGATGCTCAACGCGGATATTGTGACCGGCATCTCCATGATGCTGCTGTTTGTCAAATTTATGGATCTGGGCTTTATGACCGTGCTTCTGGCGCACATTACGTTCAGTATCCCGTATGTGATCTTAAACGTCCTGCCGAAGCTCGCGGCATTGAACCGCTCCACCTACGAGGCCGCGCTGGATCTGGGAGCCTCGCCGCTGTATGCCTTCTACAAGGTCTCATGGCCTCAGATCCGCCCGGGGGTATTTTCCGGGTTTATGATGTCCATCACTATGTCGCTGGACGATTTCTCGATCACCTACTTTACCAAGGGGCCGGGCGTCCACACACTGTCAACCATGCTGTATGTGGAGCTGCGCAAGGGCGTAAGCCCGGAGCTTTACGCACTCTCGACCATGCTGTTTTTCGCCGTGCTGATCGTTCTTCTCATCGGCAACGTGCGTCCCGCTAAGAAAACAATGATGAAAACAGAAAGGAGATCCCTATGAAAAAGAAACTACTGTCATGCATGATTGCAGCCTCGCTGCTCGCAGCGATCACCGCCTGCGGAAACGGCAGCCAGAAACAAGGAGCCAAAGAGACGATCACGGTGCTCAACTACGGAAAATATTTTGACCAGGAGGCATTAAAAACCTTCGAGAAGGAGACCGGAATCACCGTAAAGTACGAGGAGTACGAGAGCCCGGAGGAAATGTACACCAAGTACAAGGCCGGCTCCATCAGCTACGACGCCATCTGCTCCTCCGAATATATGGTACAGCGGCTGATCGGCGAGGGCGAGGTGCTTGAAATGGACTACTCCGGTCTTTCCAACTACAAAAATCTGGACGCCTCCATCCTTGAGCTGTGCTCGTCCTATGACAGCAATCACACCTACTCGCTCCCCTACTTTTACGGGACACTGGGTCTTTTGTACGACACGACAAAAGTGGACGCCGACACGGTCTCAAGCTGGGACTGCCTCTGGGATAGCGCCTACAAAAACGAGATCATTATGATGAACTCCATGCGCGACACCTTTACCCCCGCGCTGGTCTCTCTGGGCCACTCGCTAAACGAGACCGACGAGGCTAAGCTGCGTGAGGCGCTGGATATTTTAAAGCGCCAGCACGCGGACGGCATCGCCTACGCGTATTATGTGGATGAGACGGCGGACGCCATGATAGGCGGGGAGGCTGCCATCGCCCTGTGCTATTCCGGCGAGGCCGCGCTCGCTATGGCGGAAAACGACAATCTCTCCTACGCAATCCCCTCGGAGGGCTCCAATTTGTGGGTGGATTCCTGGTTTGTGCCGAAAACCTGCACCAAGCAGGATGCCGTTATGAAATTTATGGACTTTGTATGCCGCGAGGACATCGCAAAAAAGAATTTCGAGTATGTGCTCTACAGCTCACCGGTCACCGCTGTAGCGGAGAACATGGATGAGGAGTATAAAAACGATCCCTCCATCTGTCCTCCCGAGGAGAGAGTAGCAAAATGCGAGATTTTCACTGCCCTCTCCGACGGGGAGGCCGCCGTCTACAACAAGCTCTGGCAGGAGCTGTTTGCGGAGTAAGGAGCGACTGGCTTTCTATGGAAACGCTTTAATCAGCGTTTCCATATATTAAAATCGGATAACCCCCGAGGCGCGGTCGTAGTAGTAGGCGTGATCCGACAGCACATCCTCATCCGCAAGCTGCGTCTCGTTGACCTCCCGCACCATCTGGCTGCACTCCGCAAGCCCGGAGTCATCCTGCACGGGGAGCAGAAGTACCTCGTGGACACTGCTGGGCAGAATGATCAGATCTGCTCCCAGAAGACCGGACACCGCGGCGAGCTGCCCTTCATAGAGGATCACGCCGGCCCCGTTCGTGCGGCACCGGTTCGTGGCGACATACATCGGGACCTCGCTCCCGCAGGCCCCGGCAAGCTCCGGCAGCAGATCAGAAAACGGCGTGATCTGCGCCGGGAGCAGAACCGGCGAGTTCGCCTGCGCCTCGGCCAACAGCTCGAGGCTGTCCACTCCCCAGAGCTTCCTGTGCTCATTGTGCACAAGAATGCTCGCCTGATTGTCCGCGTCCGCGCGCAGCAGGCAGCAGAAGGTAATCGCCAGATCATGAAAACGGCAGTGCGGCACATCCTGAAGCATCTCCTCGTTGCGCCCGTAGTGGATCAATCGCATCACCAGCCGGGAACGGACCCGCTCAAAGCTGGTGAACATTCCGATGTCAAAATCCTCCTCCGGCAGACGTCTGCGATAGGCGCTTAAAATATCCTCATAGATATCCTCCAGCGCCACTCCTTCCAGATAACGATGGTAGTACGGGGTCAGGTAGATGGCCGGGGAAATGTTTCTGCCGGGCCGCAAAATCACAAGCCCGTCATAGTGCGTACCATTATTTCTGGGCATCGCCCTCATCTGGATTTCCGCGTCCGCCTCGATGCGCGCCCCGATCTGCGTGCGCACCTCCGTCAAAAATTCTTCGTAATTCATATCTTATTTTTGTTATACATGGGGGATTTCAGCGCGAGCTGCAAAAAGAAATCCACGGTGTCAGGTTCACCGTGGACTCAGTATAGCATATAAAGGAAACAATGACAAGTACAAAATCACCCTACAGCCTCTCGTAGAGCGCCTCATACTGTCTTGCGGAGAGATCCCAGGAGAAATCCTGCCGCATGGCGCGCTTTATCATCGCATTCCAGTTTTCCCTGTGATCCTTAAAAATATGGTACGCATAGCGGACGATATAGAGCATCTCGTGCGCATTGTAGTTTCGGAAGGAAAAGCCTGTCCCGGTGTTCTCATACTCGTTAAAGGAGAGCACTGTATCCTTCAGCCCGCCGGTTTCCCGCACAATCGGCACAGTGCCGTAGCGCATGGAGATCATCTGGCACAGGCCGCAGGGTTCAAACAGCGACGGCATCAAAAACGCGTCCGCTGAGGCATAGATCCTGTGCGCCAGCTCATCCGAATAGCCAATAAAGAGTCCGAGCCTGTCCGGATACCTGCACTGCGCCTGCCGGAGCGCGCTCTCGAAACGTTCCTCGCCCTCTCCCAGGATCACGAGCTGCACCTTCTTCTCCGAAAAGAGCTCGTCCAGCACATACATAATCAGGTCCAGCCCCTTCTGGTCCGTCAGGCGCGAGACCATACCGATCAGAAACATATCCGCCCCCGCCGCAAGCCCCAGCTCGCACTGCAGCGCCTCCTTGTTCTTCCGCTTGCCCTCCAGCACATCCTCTGTCCCGAAATTCGCCTTGATATGCGGGTCGTTTACCGGATTGTACTCCTCGTAGTCAATTCCGTTCAAAATTCCGAAGATGCGGTTCGGCTTTCCCGTCAGCAGGCCGTGCAGCCCCTCACCGCCCTCCGGCGTGCAGATTTCCTCCGCATAGCCCGGGCTGACGGTACCGACAGCGTCCGCGTAGACCACGCCGCCCTTTAAATAATTCGCCTCGCCATAAAATTCCAGTCCGCGGGGGCTGAAAATCTGTGCGGGTAATCCGGTGATATCCATGACCTCCTTCAGCTTCCACCGCCCCTGAAATTTCAGGTTGTGGATGGAAAACACCGTCCGCATACGCGCATAGAACAGATTATCGCCGAACGCTGTCCGCAGATACACGGGAATCAGCCCCGTCTGCCAGTCATGGCAGTGGATAATGTCCGGCTCAAAGTCAATGTAGGGCAGACAAGTGAGCACCGCCTTGGAAAAATAGGCAAACTTTTCCACATCCTCATAAATGTTGTGGTAGAGCTGTTCTCCCGCGAAATAAAATTCATTGTCCACAAAGTAGTAGC
>CAZNQZ010000002.1:5230-24026 GCA_964575245.1 uncultured Lachnobacterium sp.
CGCACACCCTTGTACTCCGCCGTAAAAATCCCGACATACTGCCTGCGCCAGTTCAGGTTTACATAGAACCGGCACACAAACTGCAGCTGCGGCAGAAACGACGCATCCATACAGGCGTACTTCGGCAGAATCACACGCACATCGTACCTGTGCCGGTCAAAACAGCGCGGAAGCGAACCGGTCACATCCGCCAGCCCCCCGGTCTTCACATACGGCATCGCCTCCGATGCGGCAAACAGTATTTTTTTCATTTTGCACCTCCCAGCATCAGGGAGAAAGGCTCCCCCTACCTACTCTTCATCTGTAACCGTATTTTATCCGTAATCAGAGCAATAAACTCTGAATTTGTCGGCTTACCCTTTCCGTTGCTGATCGTGTATCCGAACAGATCGTCCAGCGTGTCCATCTTGCCCCTGCTCCACGCCACCTCAATCGCATGGCGGATCGCCCGCTCCACGCGGCTGGGGGTGGTCTCGTACTTTTTCGCAATGCCCGGATAGAGAATCTTCGTGATCGAATTGAGCATGTCCACATTGTCCACGGACATGATAATCGCCTCGCGCAGGTATTGGTAGCCCTTAATGTGTGCGGGTACTCCAACCTCGTGGATGATCTCCGTGACATCTTCCTCCAGAGACTGTCTGGAATTGTTGTCCACACGCTCAAAGCTGCTGATCCAGTGAACCTCGCGCGCCGGCTCGCTGGACGCGCACGCCTGCTTGATTCTGTCCAGAACCGCTTTCCCGTCAAACGGTTTCATGATATAGTAATCCGCGCCCTTGTTGAAGGCATCCTCCGTGACCTTCTCGCTCCCGATTGCACTGATGATCAGCACAGACGGCTGCTTGAGGGAGACGTCCGTTCTTATGCGCTCGAGAACACTCAGCCCGTCCAGCTTTGGCATCACAATGTCCAAAAGAACGACATCCGGCTCCTTCTCCTTTATCATATGGTACGCCTCTTCCCCATCCTTTGCGGTCCCTATGACCTGCAGTTCCTCATCGCTCGATACAATATCACACAATAATTTCAGTACCGCCTCGTTATCATCAGCAATTGCGACATTTAATTTTCCCATTTTTAGCCTCCAACTGTCAAATAAAGTCAAGGCTAACTTAAACTATTTGACCGTGCACATTTTGTCAGAAGTCGTCGATAAATCTTAAATCATGTTAAGATATTTATTGATTCTTTTCCAGACATATGGAGGCCAATATATAATTATGATTTAATCCTCTGGTTCATATATGGTATATAATGCATTATTATATCATGATTTTTCTTTTTTGTCTATGTAGCTGCCAATAATCTCTCCCAATTCAACGTAGTGCTCCAAAACCTCCGGGGTCCGTTTTTTCATGCCGCCCAAGTTCTCCGCCTTGCCAAGCTTTTCCAGTTCGTAGAACTCACTGCCCAGAGCAGAAGCCCCAATCATCCGGCATATCCCTTTCAGCCCGTGTACCTCCACCGTGTAATTTTTATAGTCCGCGCTGTCGAGCAGCTTCCGGATATGCCCGCTTTTTTCCTCAATGCCCGCAACAAAATCCCCGAACATTTCGCACAAAAAATCGTAACTCTGACAATATACGATCCCCTTCTCCACATCGACGCCGGGAATTTCCGGGAGCTGCTCCGGGAGGACCGGCTCTTTGGCGGATTTGCTACGCCTGCTCCGGTATGGTTCGCCCGCCGCTGCAGAATTGAGACCGCCGCGGAGCGCGGCCGACTCCCGGGAGGGCTCCGGAATGGTTTCCATATGAATAATCAGCTCCTTCGGCAGATAAATCGCCACCTTTCGATAGAGCGTCTGAATATCGATGGGTTTGGGGATCATATCATTCATTCCGTCCTCCATGAAGCGCTCCTTCACTCCGGCAACCACATTTGCGGTCAGCGCAAGGATCGGCACCCTCTGAAAATATTCGCTCGCATGTGCGCGGATCGCCCTGGTCGCCTCGACGCCGTCCATCACAGGCATCATATGGTCCATCAGGATCAGATCATACTCCGGCTGACGCTCCACCATATCCAGCGCCTCCGCGCCGTTCGCCGCGGTCTCAATCGTCATCTGCAGCGGCTTGAGCAGGCCGAGCGCCACCTTCAGATTCATCGCATTGTCATCCACGATCAATACGCGGGCCCCCGGCGCAATATAAGATTGAATCCCCGACGTCTCCCTCGCCGCAGCGTCGTCCCCACGCAGTGCGTTTGCGAAAGACGCCGTGTAGAGCGGCAGGCTGCAGAGCGATTCGTCCTTCCTGCGGTGACCGCTCTCCATGGGATTTCTCATAATAATCAGGCGCGCGCCGAGCTCCTTAAACTGCTGGATGCGCTGGCCTGTCTCTGTGTGAAAGGACGGAGAATCCACAAAAATATAGTCGATCTGATCATCCAGCGTCGGATGTTCCACATACACCAGCCCATAAGCGCTCACAAGCTCCTTCAACGAGCTAAGAAGCAGACGGCTTTTCAAATGGGCATAGACTGTGCGCCCCCGAAACTCCTCCAGCTCCACCGCAGGCCGGCGCGGCTGTGCCAGATCCTGTATTACATAAAACGAAAACTCGGTTCCGATGCCATACTCCGACTCCACCTGAATGCTGCCGTCCATCCGCTCGATCAGGTTTTTTGCGATCGAAAGCCCCAGTCCCGTTCCCTCCTTCGCATAGTTTTTTCCCCGGTCAACGCGCGTGAAATTCTCAAACACTCTCCCCAGATCCTCCTCGCGGATGCCAATCCCGGTATCCTTGACCGAGACCGAGAGCTTACAGCGCCCTTCCGGCAGCTCTGCGCAGCGCATGGTCAACCGGACATAGCCCTCGTCGGTGTATTTGATCGCATTGCTCACAAGGTTGACGATAATCTGGCGCAGACGCGCGTCATCCCCGACCAGCCTTGCCGGGAGATCCCGGTCGATATCAAACAAAAGCTCGATCGGCCTCTCCCCGATCTGTTTTAAGCAGGCCAGCCCCGTATCCTGCAATATCGACAGCAGCTCATACTCCTTGTAGAGCAGCCCCGCGTCGCCGCTCTCAATCTTGGAAAAATCAATGATATCGTTGATAATCGCCAGCAGGTTCCTTCCGGAGGTCCGGATATCCTCCAGATATTCCATCTCCTCTCTGCCGCTCACGCGGTCTTTCAGAATCTCCGCGACGCCGACAATGGTGTTCATCGGCGTGCGGATCTCATGGCTCATGTTCGACAGAAAGGTAGACTTTGCCTGATTCGCCGCCTCCGCGCGCTCCTTTAAGCCTCTGAGCTCCCTAAGGGTTTCCTGTAGCTGAGTCGTCTCGCAGAGCATGATCAGATAGCCGATCAGGCGGCCATTTTTCGCATATACCCCCTCAATCCGGCTCTCAAAAAAACAGCCGTTGAGCTCAACCGTCCGGTTGAGCTGCTCCGGGTTCAAGCTCTTCACCGCCTCCAGATGTTCGCCGAGCGTCCTCCCGACAGGATCACAGCCCAAAAGTGTTCGCGCTTTCTCGTTGCAGTCCACAATGTTGCCCAGTATATCCGCCGTCAGCACTGCCTCGCACAGCCGATCCGCCATTTTTCCCACTGCAAGCCTGCGTTTATATCCGATCTTTCCAATCATGATTTCTCTCCATGACAGGATGAGTCCGGCCTGCGCCGGACCCATCCTAACAGTTTTATATAATAGTCTTGTGTCAGTTCAGTTCAAAGAGCGGCATAAGCATGACCTGCGCGTCCGTGTTTGAGGTCGTCGTAGTAACCGCGCGACCGCTCTTAGTGTAGGTCGCATAAGTGCCGACCGTGTATTTGGAGACGCCGTCGCCAGCTGTCACATCCGCATAGGGGACATACATGATATAGCTCACACCCGCATCGGACGCATCTACCTGGTAGTACGGACGGTCTGCCGTCCCCAGCTGTGTCACCTCGGACTCCGTCACATTTCCGCCAGAGTCGCGGTTCAGTTTGCGCACAATCACATCGCCCGCTGTCATCAGCTTACCCTCATGCGACAGGCGAATATAGTATTTCTTGTCCGTGATCTCACTCAGGCTGGCAATGTCGTGGATCGAGAACTCAACGCCCACGCGAACCACTCCGTCAATCGTCACCACGCGTCCATCCAGCCCGTTCTTTACGGTGCCGTTCGCCTGCGCTCCATAGAGCTGCGGCAGGTTGGCCGCTGCCTCTGCCGTCTCGGTCTCATACTGATATCCGTCATAGTCCAGATAGAGCACGCCCGTGCCGTCGGAGGTTGTCGCGTCCGCATTGTCGATCACCGCGTAGGGTCTCGACTCCGGCTGGCGGTATGCCGCGATCATCGTATTGACAAACAGCTTTACCTCATCGTCCGTCATCAGCGCGTTTTTCTGGCCGAAAAAGCCCTCGCCGTGCCCGGAGCCCGTGTAAGTGATATTGCCCTTGTTGTAGATGTAGAAGCTGTTCCGGCAGTCCTGATCCTTCGCGGAGTACAGATTGATCTTCAACTGATCCGCCGTGCCGGTAATTCCCTTTTCCTGACAGTATTTCTGCACGTCAGGGTCATGCATGTCGGAGAGGTTGAACCACACGTTCACGTCGCCGTACTGCTGATACTCCAGATCCAGCTGATAGTACTGCGTGTGGGTGGAGAGCACCTCGATCACATCCCCAAGCTTGTAGGGATAGGTCGTAATCTGCCCGTTGTTGGTCAGCTTCACAAAGGTAGTCTGGCGGGAGAAGGGATGCTCCCACACCAGATCGTTGACGGTTCCGTCCTTCGTCACCCGCTCGGTCGCGCCCAGCGTGCCGTCCTTAAAGGTCGCCTGCGCGCAGGCCTCCAGATAGTTTTCATTGTCGGGCCACTCGTTGACCAGTGTATTGTAGAACTTCGGCTCCACCGTCTCACCGTCCACGGCAGCATTCAGCTCGTTGAGATAATTCTTATACCAGCCGTGATTTTTCACGAAATCAGAGGTAAAGCTGATGCTCTTGCCGGTCGCCTTCACATCCGTGTAGGATTTCTCGTAGGTGCCGTCCGACTTCTTATTGTAGTAGGTGCGCCGCTGGCCGGACGCCGTCCTGAGCCAGGAATTGTAATCCCCGTATGCCGGGTTGTTGGAGCCGATCACCGTGTCGTGGCTCAAAATCATGCTCTTGCCCTGGGCCACAAAGTCCTTCACGCCCTCGGCGAACACCGTATTGCTCGTAAAGAGGCTGCCGTCCACAAATCCGAACACCAGCATGTCGTAGTCCGCCAGAAAATCCTTCCAGTTGGCAAGGGCCTTCTCGTACTCATCCCCCGAGCTCTCCTCAGTTCCGAAGAGCTGATACCAGTCGCTGTTGAACAGGTACTGGATATCCACGGAAAACTCCTGCACCGGGGCGATGTATGTCTTAAACTTTGCCACCGTCTGCCGCTGGTACTCGTTCATCCCGGTCCCGTCGTTTGCAAACAGCCGCTCTGTCGTAAGCAGTGGCGTCCCGTCCGGGTTTCTGCGGTCGAAGGCCTCGTAGTCCTCCCCGCTCTTCACCACGATGGAATCTGCCGTGAACGCCGTAAAGTTGTGATCCTGCCCATAATTGCTGCTGACCACGGAGCTGTCCTTCTTCATGTCCGGCTGCAGGTTCATCTGCAGGACATGGATCGGCACCTTGTTCTTGCCGCTGACCACCGTGTAGTCAACTGCGCTGGAACGGCGGTATTTGTTGGTATTCGACTGCACCTCAAGCTTCCACGGGATCATGCCCTGCTGGTTGGAGGCCAGCTTGTAGCGCGCCAGATACTCCGTGTTCGCCTTCAGCTTAACCCCTGTGCCCTCCGCATTCGTGGTGCCCAGATAAGCGCCCTCCGCATCGTAAATCATCAGCGCAAGAGCCTTCTCGGACGTGTCGTAGGTATAACCGCCCCCGGCGGCGGCGTTCATATTGTCCACCTCCGCGCGCTCCTTCAGAGAGCCGGAGAAGACACCGTCCCCGTTCAGATCCAGATTCAACAGCACATTGTAGGTATCGTTCGCCGTCCCCCGGATGAAGAAATGGAAGGTGAGAATCGGATTCCCATTTGCGTCATACTCATTCCGGCTGATCTCCTTCGTGATCACGCCCTCCGCCGTGGAGGTCGCTCCCGGGTTGGACGGGTCGATAAAATAGGTCTGATTCGTCTTGGCGTAATCATACTCCAGCGGATAGCCCGCCTCGTAAAACTCAAGACGGCAGAGATTCTGCGAGATCAGGCGCTTCATCTTTGCGCTGCTGATGCGACCGTGGACAAAGATATTCTCACTGCCCGCCTTATTCCAGGTCAGAAGGTCGTAGATTTTGGAGCTCTTATCCACCTTCGCGGGATCTACCTTTTTGTCCGCCGTGTAGAGACCGTCGTCAGCCACAATCGGCTTGCCCGCGCGCAGGAAATCCTGCAGCTCCAGCAGCTTCTTTAGGGTGATGTCGGTGCCCGGATGGCGGATGTCCATCATCTCGGTCAGGCCCGCGTTGTTCATGCTCTCGGTCTTCGCTCCGTTGGACCAGGTTCCGCCGATGGAGGTGTAAATCAGATTGCCCAGCTCCAGCCGGTTCTCCTCGCGCGCATCCGAGTATTCATTGTATCCGTTTTTGCCGTTGGACTCATTCTGCTTCGAGCCGATGATAATCAGGTCATACTTTGCCAGCAGGTCGTCCGAGCTCTCCGACATCAGCGTCCGTACATTTCCGTCCTCATCCTTCTCGTCGTAGTCATAGCGCCCCGTACTGCCGATGAACTCCCAGGTCGGCATAGTGGTGACAGTGATCAGATTCCGGTCATCCAGCCAGCTCGACTCCTTCGACCTGGGGTGATACCAGGGGAAGAGCGCCTGATAATACTCCTTCCACCCTTCTGATCCGTAGATAAATTCATCGCAGGGCTGAAGCTCCAGAATCCGCAGCTTCGGCGTGTAGGACGCGCGCCCGAGAATAAATTCCATCGCCTGTATGTTCGTCAGAAATTCCGCATCCTCATTGTCGTCCACAAACGCATCGCTGGTGCAGTTGTTTGCGAACAGGCCGTCCGTTTCCATGCTCTTCTTTTCGATTTTGCCGCCGGAGATCAGGGCCTGCAGACCTGTCTGATCGCCGTGGAAGGTGAATATCTTATCAAAGATGTCATAACCGCCGCCGTTGATATTGTAGTAGCGGACATCGTCGATCATGCACGCCCCGCTCGTCGGGTGGAACAGGAACGGATTGGTTGCAGACTGATAGGTTGCACCGCCCTGATAGCTCCATTTGTCGCAGGCATAGCTCTCCCCCCAGAACCGGCGGGCAGGAGCATCCGCAGGCATATCTCCCCCGGTGTACTCCACCTTCGCCGTGCCGTCCGCCCCGGTATAGGGCTTCAAATAATCCTGAAACGTGCTCCAGAACACATCCGGCTTAAAGGTCAGCACCATGTACAACAGCTTATGTACATTGTATTCCCTCTGGGCATGGCCGGAGGCAAACATATTTGCCTTGTCTAAAAACAGCGCCGCCGGATTGTCGCTGGCCATGCGCTCCGTGATGCGCATGACCTCGCTGTAGGTCAGATCCTTCCCGGAATCCCAGAAGGAGGGCGGCGTGTCCGGAATGGAGTCCATGTGATCGCCGTTGGCATTCAGCGCGTTGTAGATTCTCGCCATGCCGGAATAGTTGCCGGAGCCGCCGTGGATCAGGATCAGATCCGCCACATCAATAATCCTCAGGTTCTCCTCCGTGTTCAGCTCCGCAGGGGTCAGGGTGATTACCTGGGACTCAAAGGTACTGGAATCTGCCCCCTGAAAGGCCGCGGGAATAAACAGGTCCTTGTTCTTATACTCGATGTATTTGTACTGGAACAGGTCGTTGTTCGGCTTGCGCACGGACGTGCCCTCCTCCGAGGGAACCCACGCGTATTCGCCCTGCCCGGCTCCCACGTACCCGTAGTTATCCGTACCCCAGTTGTACTTCGTAAAGCCGCCGCCGGCCTGCGCCACCCAGTCGCCTCTCTGGGAGTAGTCCTGGTTCCATCCCTTGACCCACACGCCGTAATTCGGCTGCTGGTCGGTATAGGTCAGGTCTGTCCGCGTCTGGAACTGACTGTCCCACGCCCGGACCGGAACTGACGAGTCCGCAGGAATCTGGTCATAAAACGCATACTCCGTCACATCGCTGATGTCATAGATGCTGTTTAGCGTGCTCGTAAACTCGCCCTTGATGCTCTCGGTATACTTCGCCTTCTCCATATCCACCGGCTCACAGCCCGGAATGAAGTAGCCGATCTGGGCCTCCTCCCGGCTCGGGACGATCTCTAAGACCGTGAACGGATTTTCCGGCGTTCCAAGCTCTGCGTTCTCATCCTTCGGCCGCAGCTCGGCGGCCTTCACCGTACCGGTATTGGACGCCAGATACCGTCTGCCCTGGTAGATCAGGCCCCCGGCCAACAGGCCTGCGAATATCACTGCCGCAATGATGATCAGATTTTTTCGACTCATACCATCCCTCTCTTTCTCCCGCTAATTGGTTACCGGAATCCAGCCTCTCCAAGTTGTGTCATAAATATATTTCACATTGTCGTAGGTCACATAATATCTGCGCCCCTCCATGCAATAAACCGCCTGCCTGCCGTCTGCCGTGTAAAGCATCGCCGTCTCGCCGTCCGTATCCGGCGTCGCAATCTCGGCGCTGTAGCTCGTGAGATCCCCCGCGCGCGGCAGGAAGATGCTGGCCGTTCCGCCGGCGCCCGCAAACACATTCGCCTCGTTCGGGACAAGGGAGAGCTCCGTGCAGACCGAATCCGGCAGCAGCTCTCCGGAGGCCGTGCGGACGCCGAAGGCAAAGCGCTTCGTCTGCATCAGATTCCTCGCGACAGTCACGGATGCATTTCTGCCGTTCACCGCGACAAACATCGCGTTCCGGTCGCTGGCATCCCCCGAGTCAAGCAGGCAAACCTGCGCGCCCGCAAGGTTGTCGATGACAAAGTAGAGCTTCTGCGTCCCCCCTCTGGTCACCGGGAATTTCGTCTGATAATTTCCGGTCACACCGGAAAGCCGGATGCGCACCGGCGAAAATGCCAGCTGTATGCCCGGCCCGGCGGCCTCGCCGCCTGTCTTGACATCCGTGTAGCTGGTGGAAAGCGACACGGAGACCGTTGACGTGTACTCCTTCACATTCAAATCCAGCGCGTAGCCCTGCCCGCTCGGCGTCACCGCGACATTTGCGTTGTCAACCGCGATGCTCCAATCGTTTGGATCAATGATATTCCACGGGCCCGTGCCGCCGTATTGCACCTGCAGCTGGAGCACCTTCTTATCCCCGCGCATGGCAGGGACACTGCTGTAGCTGTCCATCGTGTAAGCCGCGCCCGCGCTCTCATCCCAGAGACGCACGGTGGCGACCTCCATATTTTCCTCCTGGGTCGTCGGCGTAAAGCGGATGCCGTCCAGCCTGCAGGTTTTGGTCTGCCCGTTCAGCTTATAGCCCACCACCAGGGAATAATCCTTATCCTTGTATTTCGCCGGACGGCGGATTTTCACCTTCCAGCGCAGCCCCGACAGGCCGCTGGCGTCCTTCATCTGCTCAAAGGTAGCGCTCACCGTACTGCCGACATCGACAAACGGGACACTCCCCATGTCCTTCTCTTTTTCCAGATTTCCCCCGTTGACCGAGAAGACGGCCTCGTAGATTTTGTGGTCGTCCTCGGACAGCGGCAGCGGATTGCTCAGGCTGACGCTCTCAAAGGACTTCACATGCACCGTCGCCGTGGCGCTGACATAGCCGGCGGCGTTATTTCCCGCCGCGTTGATACTGTTCACCGCCGTCGCCTCCACCGTCAGGTTTCCGGTCACATCGTCCTCCGCGCGCACATTCCCCGAGGAGCGGCCCACCGTCGCATTCACGCCCGCGGGGGCCGTAATATTCCAGACAACCCGCGCGCCCGTGCGCTCCTCCCCGTTTATGGTAGCCGTCACGGAGAAGGGGCTCACCAGCGTGCTGCCCTGCCACATATAAATGTCGGACGGGCTGATGTGCAGCGCCGTAATCATATTGGAATTGTCCGCCGCGGCGTCCGTCTTAAAATAGTCGTCCGCGCCTCCGATCGGATTCTCCGAGACCACATTGCGGAGATAAAAAGTATTTTCCGTCATGTAAGTCTTGTCTTTGTTTTTGAAATCCACATGGATGCCCACCGAGCGGCTCGTCTTGAACTGGGACAGATCCACGGTAAAGCTGTTGACATACTCTGAGAGAACCGCAGGCGCACTCTCCGCACTCAGGGAGGAGGACCCCGCAGCGTCGAGGGTGTAGGAAATCAGGCTGTACAAAAGCCTGGTGCCGCTCTGATAAATGTGCGTGATCTGATAGCTGCCCGTCTTGTAGCTTCCGACGCCGGAATCCATCTCCTCGCGGTTGTAGACATAGAGATCCGCTCCGGTCAGCGCGGGCGGATTGTCCGGATCAGGGTTTAGGCGCGGGTCTACCACACTCACCCCGTGGCTCGCGTTCACCACCATCGACTGCAGGCGCGTCATGGTAAGCTGCGCCTCATTCTGCAGGCTGGACTCGCGGCTGCTGCGGCTGAACGCACCCATGGCATGGGCGAGAAACCCCAGCGCTACCCCCACCACCATGGCAAGAATTACGATCGACACCAGAAGCTCCACCAGCGTAAAGCCCCGATTATTCAGTTTTCGCCCCGTCCTCTCATCTTTCACCGTCATCCGCCCTCGTTTCATTTTTTATTCCAGTCGTGCCTCCCAGTTTCCGGGTAAAGCGTCAGCTCATACACGTAAGAGGTTCCGGCCGCGACCGTGATTTTTTCACAGCTCACATTGCCCGGAAGATAGGTATAGCTGGCAAGTCTCGAGCCGTCATCCGCGGTGCTGGTAGTGACATATGCGATCATCGGAAGAAATGCCCCGCTTGCCCGGTCATAGCTCAGAATAATCGGATTGGAGCCGTCAACCTTCTGTGCAGCCCCCGCCGCTCCCCGGGTCTCGTAGGATATTTCGCACGCTTTCCCAAGCACGACATCGCCGCAGTAGGAGGTCGAAATCACATAGCCATCGGTTCCGTTATACCGGATCTCCATCCAGGCGTTTGCCTTTGCCAGCGCCTGGGCCCGGGTCTCGGAGAGCGCCGCGCTGATCTTCTCCGACGCCTTTCTGGTCTCCCATCCGGATCTTGAGATCACAATCGTCACAACGCCCACGCTAAGCACTGACATGATCGCTATCGTCACAATCAATTCAATTAGAGAAAAGCCAGCATTCTTTTTCAAAGCAATCCCCCCGTTACTGTTTCACCCAGTTGCGATAGGTTACATAATCCGCATAGTTAATCTGTCCGTAGGTATTGGCTCCGGTTCCGCCCGTGTCCGCCAGATAGTTGCCGCCGTTTATGAGATAATCCACCGGTGTGACTCCCGCCGCGTCCGGAATCTTGAGCGCCTGCTGTGCCAGATTGCTGTCCGCCGAAACCGTAATCCCCCTGCTGGTAAACGTCACATCGCCGCCTGCAATGATGATGCCGCGGAAATTGCAGTCCACCGTGACACTGCCGGACGCGATTACAAGATGCACCGGAAGACTGTCCGAATGATAAGTCTCGAATGCGTCATCGCCCGATCCGGTCAGCGTGTAGTCGCCGTTGACAACAACCGCGCACATCTGCGCATCCGGGTCAACCCCGGAGGTTCCGGTGCCGAAAACCCGCCTGGCCCCCGGATCAATATTTCTTCCCGCATCCGATCCCGTGTATCCGGTCATCGGCTTCACAAGATTTTGATAGATCTCATTCTGCCTCTGCTCCGGAGTGAGGAGCGCATAGTCCGTCAGCAGCGCGTGTGTGAGCGCTGCAAAGGTATTCTGGTAGCCGCGCGCCCTCGACGCAAGGGTCTGGCCCGAGAGACTGGAAATCCTTGTGCACTGCCCGCTCTCAAACTTTGTGTTCGCCCGCACGTCGCTCGGCACCAGCACACTGCCGTTATAGTAGAAGGTGAAATCGCTGACCTCTCCCGCAGGCGAATTCATCTCGCTGTACATCGCGGAGGGATAGGTAATCTTTGTATTGTAGTGCTCCGCGTCCACGCGCATCTGCATCGCGGAGAGATTCTTATCCTTCGCGTAGTAGCTGTCGCCAAAATTCATCGCGTCCGCCTCCGACGCAAATCTCAGGAAAAAATAAATCATATTGACCGTTCCATGCTCCGTCAGGACGCTGTGCACTTCCCTCTGGATGCCCGTCACATGGTATCGGTCCAGCTCAGCCGGAATCGCGATCTCCGAGCTTTTCGACCCGCGCAGATAATCCATATCCTGTATCTGGAGCACATCCGTGTAGCCCAGCGCCTCCTTGATTTCAAGCTGAAGCTTGCCGTAATCTTCCGCCGAAATCGGATTCATCCCCCCGTACACACAATAGGGAGCTATGTACTGTGCCGGCGCCAGATACGCTCTCTGGCTCGCCTTCATGGACACGGACTCGCCCATGAGCACATCCGTATTAGCCGGAGCCTGGCTGCTCTCCGTCGCCACATAGGCATTCCCCGCGATGATCAGATCCTCCAGGCCGCTCATATCCAGAGACGCGTTTCGACCGTTGATCAAAACCGCGCTCGAATAGTTGGCGGGATGGGCCCGCAGATCGGCCAGCTGATTCGCATTCAGCATGAACACGTCGGCGCTCTCCGCCGTGAACGGATTGCCGTAAGCATAAAACCTGCCGCTCAGGCTCACGTTGACACTGCTCCTCCCCAGGGGATTCGCAATCACCAGATCATCGTTCAGATAAGTCGTCCCGTTCAGCGAAATATTTGCCGCAGAGTCCGCATAGACCTCATGCGCCCAGAAATTATAGCCCTGCCCCACCGAGACGGTCGCGCCGTTGCGCACATAGAACTGTCCCGCAGTCACCAGCTTGCCGCCGCCATTGACCGCAGTCGGCATAAAATCCACGGTGCAGGTAGAAAAATTCGTTCCCACATTGCCGAGATAAGCGTTGCCGTTCACCTGGATGGTTCCGCCCTTCGCCACCGTCTGCCTGTTTGCCACAAACGCATAACTGGTCAGATCCATCGGCTCTGAGCCCTTCTGCGTAAAATCGATCCTGGGACAGGTCAGCACGATATCCGTCCGGATTTCTGTCATATACTCCCGCTGATCCACATAGCGCACCAACAGGTTTCGGATTGTGTAGCTCCCCTCGTCCGGATTCTGGTTTAAGGCGCATAGACCGTCAACGGAAGAGATCAGCGGGATATCGGACGAAGCCGCGTTCTTTGCTCCGTCCTTCACAGCATCTGGAACAAGCCCCTGCAGATGACTGATATCATACTGCCGGACATACGCGCCCCCAGCGGGATTGAGCTTCGCCAGAAGCACCTGCTCGAAGCGCCCGATATAGTTCGCTCTTCTGGTGTCCTCATCTGCGTCGCTGTAATTCTGCAGCGTCCACGAGTAGGCATTTCCCGCCGCCTCCGCCACGTCCTGCTGCAGACCGATGTAAATCGCGTCCATCACGCTCTCCGCGTCATAAAAGTTCCCCTGTGACTCCATGTAGGTTTCCTTCATCCGAAAGGTCACCAAAGAGACCGAAAGCAGCACTGCGCCGAGGATTCCGACGACTGCCATAATCGTCATGACCAGTGCCAGCGAGGAACCGCGGTTGTCTTCGCGGACCTTATTCAATTTTCGTTCCTTCCAATGTCGTGAGCAGCTCATTGTTCCCTCCTGCATTCGCATCATAAACCTCAATCTTCACGTCATAGATTCTAAGCCCGGCCTTGCCGCGCTCCAGACCACCGACGCCCGCCGTAAGATCCAGGACATCCGCCGCTGTCACGCCCGGGGAAAGGGAATTGCCCGAGTATTGCAGCTGCAGCTCGCTGCCCGCAGGCGTCACCCTGTCGTAGGTCAGGTTGGTCGCCAGCGGAGTCACACAGACGCGATTGCCGTCCGCATCCTTATCGTTCAGATTCCGCGGCCCCTCCTCAATTTTGACGCCGAGTGAATAGCGGCTCTTCTGCCACGCGTTCGCCGTCGCATCCTGTCTGACCAGATACAGGCCAACCGGATAGTTTCCGGTATTCTGGAAGGTGACAGTCTCCGTCGGGCTCGTTCTTCCGCTGTTGTTATACATCGGCGTATAGCAGACAAATACGTTGGAGAGTGTATTGGAAAGCTCCGTCCCGTTGTTGTAGAGCTCCTGGGCATTCATCGCGAGGTAGGTGTAGTCTTTCCCTGCGTGCGTGTAGGTATAGAGTACGCTCGCCTTCACAACCGAGAGCCCTGTACTCTCTGCGTGCGAGACGGTTACGGTGATATCCCGCCGCAGTGCATTGCGCACCGCATCCGCGCCAACCCCGGAATCCGGCGGCAGCTGCGCCTCGATTTCTGCGGCGGCGTTCAGCTCGTCTCCGGCCTTCATGAGAAGAAAAGCGTTATTGGCCTGAGAGAGGCTCGACATCTGCGCCCAGAGGGAGCTGTTGTAGTCCGTACCGGCGCCGGAGCTGCCGCCCACGGTCGTATATTCCTTCGGATTGAGGGTCACCTTCAGCTGAAAGCTGCGCCCGTTCACCGTACGGGTAAAGTCCGCACTCAGCGCATAAATCGGTTTGCCCTCCGCGTCCGTCTCGCCTGTGTCCACCTTGGACGCAGCGGACATAAAATCCGCGACACTCCTCGACTTCAGCTCCTCAAAGGCATTTTGTCCCGCCGTCGTCGCCTCGAGAACACGCTTTGCGCGCCGGTTCGTCCGTGCCGCTGTCACAAAGCTGCCCATAAACGGGATGAGGATAACCGCTACGATCAGGGCCGTGACCAACAGCTCGATCAGCGTGAATCCCTCATTGTTTGGTTTTCGATTTCTGACACTCGGTTTCCTGCACATAGGCTCCTCTCCTCTCCCGAATCTCACGCGCCCTGCGAATCTCCCTGATCATCCGGCTCATCCTGCCGCCTGTCTGGAAGATCGCCCTGATCCGGCAGCTCCAGCGTGCCAAAGGGGTTTTTGCTTCCTTTTATCACCTCGCCCGGGTCCGGCTTGTTGTAAATCTTTCCCGTGTTCGTCATATAGTAGAGATTGACGGTCAGCGTTCCGATCAGCATCCCCGTCTTGTCATCCCTCGTCAAAGCCAGCTCCGGCACATTGCGCTTATCCGAATGTGACAGAATTTCAGCGAAGGCCGACTTCATATGCCTGTAGTCCGAAGCGAAGTCATAGCTTGCCGCCACGCAGTAGAGGTTGTAATCCGGGCAGACAATCGTGCTCTCATCCAGAATTCCCAGATCCACACCGCCCTTCGCCGGATTCTCCGTCTCCGTTGTCTCGGCGGGCGGCGCCACCTGCTCCTTCAGAGAATACAACAGATTGGCCGGGTTCATCCCAACCATCGAGATGGAGACTTTGTTGTTCTTCTCCAGCCCCCGCCCGAAGAGGATCGCATCCTCCTCAAGCACACACACCGGATACTTCTCAATAATCTCCGCGATCTCCTGCTCAAAGAGCTTCGCCTGCTGTGCGTAGGTCTCCTCGTTGACCGCAAGGTCGTTGACCGTCTTTTGCTGTTCCTTTAAAACCTCATTCTCCTTCTCCAGCGTCTCTGTCTGCGCCTGAAGATTCGGCAGCAGCAGGAAGTAGGAAACCATAAAAATCAACACGCCCAGAAAGCCGATCAGAAGCCCTGCTGCCGTCTTCGCATTTGAATTTGAGTTCGATTCCTTCATCGCCATCCGCCTCCTAATCCGCCTCTGTGCCTTCGCTGCCTTCCGTGGCCTCCGTGTCCGTGGTTTCCTCTGTGGTCTCAGAGTCCTTCGTCTGCATGAGCTCCTTTGGCAGATAGGTGAGGGAAATCTCTATGCGCTCCATCACAATGCCCTCGGAATCCTCCTCCGTCACCGAGCTGCACACCACCTGCAGCACCGTGTCAAAGGCTCTCATCTGCATGATCGCCTCCGCCGCAGACTCCTTCGTCCTGCAGATCGCTGATATGGTCATGGTATTCTCCGTGACGCCCAGGCTGTCGATCATCAGATCGGAGGGCATATTGGTCTCCATCTCCGAGAGAAACTGTAAAAACAGGTCGTTCGGCACATCCGAATTGCTGTCAGCCGCCCGCAGCCCGTCTGCGGTCTTCTTCTGGATCAGATAGTTGTTGTACACCTGCACGGTCGGAAGCTTCTTCTGAATATCCTCGATCATGCCGGCATTCTCCAGCGAGAGCTCCAGATTTGTCATAAACTCCAGGCCGAGCAGCGCGGCGGAGATCACAAGGCCGCCCGCAAGGACCAGAACCGGAAGTGCGAAGGAACCGCCCTGCTTTGCGGCGCCCTTTTCCTTCCCTCCGCCCAGATCAAAGTTCAACGGCTCAAAGGTCGCGCCGACTGCGACGATATACTCCGCGAGGCTGAACTTGTTTCGCGCGAGATTCCGGCTCACACCGATTTTGCTGTCGCGCAGTACCTTGACCGAAACGTCCAGCTCATGGGAGAAGAGCTCGTCGAGTCCCCTGCAGTTCGCCGCCAGGCCTGCCAGACGGATCTCTCTCACCTCGAGATCGGGATTGCGCGAAATATAGTAATCCAACACCCGGGCGAGGCTGCCGATCAGCATCTCAAGCTCCCTCGTCACTCTCTCCCGCAGCTCCTTCGTGTCGGGATCATCCATGTCGTAGTCGTCCGCTTCCTCTAATGGCTTCAGCTGCCGGTTCAGACAGCTTGAGGTGCGCATCTGGTTCAGCGCCTCCAGGTAGGTCATCCCCCCGCCCTGTGCCTCCGGGCTCGCATACTCCGCCATGCCGGGCCCCGATCCGGCGCGGACGGCCTCCACCGCGTCGTCAATGCCGTAGCTGATGGGCCGCTGGAAATCCACCTTCCCATCCTTTACGATGGTGAGCATTGAGCTCTGATCCTCCACGCAGACGGTGATGGAAAACGCCGGGGGCATTGTGCGCAGCATCGCCTGATGAATGCTGTTTCCGCCGTAATCCACGCCGATCAGCTGGAAATTCCACGCCTTCGCCAGCTGCCGGTAAGAGATAAGGAGCCCCCGCGGCACGGCGTAGACCATGAGCCTGAGCTGGTTCTGTGTCTTCATCCGCTCCATAATCCGATAAACCAGTTCATACTGCGACAGGTCTACCGGGAAATAATCCTGAGAATTTGCAATCAGCACCTGCTTGATTTTGTTGTCCTTCACTGTCGGGATGACCACCTCCTTGCTCGCAATCCGCGAGGAGGAGAGGGCAAAGATCGCCTTATTGGTGCGGATGCCGTTCTTGGTCAGCCCCTGCCGCATGAGCGCAATCATATTCTCATTGACGCTCACGCCCTCGTCACTCATGGTGTCGGGCGGCGTCTCGAAGGAAAACGCATTGTAGATCCGGGGGCTTTTTGTCCCGTAATCCATCTCCACCACGCGCGTCACGCTCAGTTCCACTTCGATACTCAGTACTTTTCCAGCCATGTCTTCTCCAAATGATATGTGTTTCGCCTATATTGAAAGATACCACGAATTGGTATCGCTATATTCAAAAGTAAGACAGGTACAGCCGTATCCATGCGTCCCCCCACAGGGCGGAGAGCATGATACCGCACGCGAGATAGGGTCCCATGGCGAGCATGTGCTCCGCGTGGGAAACCTTCATGCGGATCAGATGAATCACCGCGCCCGCGATACAGCCGATCAAAAATGCGAGAATAATTTTCTGCCAGCCCAGCAGAAGCCCCGCCGCTGCCATCAGCTTGACGTCCCCGCCGCCAATGGCCCTGCCGCCGCTGAACCAGAAGATGATCACGAGGGGGAGACTGATGGTAAAAAGACCGATCACATAGGTGAGCCAGTTCTGATTGTCCAGCCACATATGAATCAGTCCCAGCATCAGTATCACTACATTGATTCCAAGAGGAATCTCATAGGTTCTCCAGTCAATGACGGCCAGCACGAGAAGCGCCGACCCGAGCAGACAATAGATAACACTTGTCCACTGCATGCCACAGATCCAAAAGACCGCGACATAGAGGGCTCCGCCGACGGCTTCAACCAGCGGGTACTGCGCGGAAATCCTTGCGCCGCATTTGCGGCACCTGCCGCGCAGTGCCAGCCAGCTGACCACCGGAACCATGTCGTACCAGCGGAGCTGACCTCCGCAGCTCATGCAGTGCGAGCGCCCGGTCACGACGGAGGCTTTCTCCGGTATGCGTAGAATACATACATTCAGAAAGCTCCCGATGACCGCGCCGAACACAAATATGACAAGTGAAAAAATTATGGTAAGCGGCATGCCTGCGGTGTCCTTTCCCTTTTTCACACCCACAGTAGGGATGGGTATGTAATCCAAACAATTCGTGTTGCAAAGCATCGGGCCCGCGGGGCAATCCGCCCCGGGCCCGGTCCATCGTGTGACTAGATTAAGTCCAAGAGGCAGAAGTAACCTCCGAGACAATGTATGCCTGCCTCGTAGAATTATAGGTTGCAGTGATCGTACATTTCTTTGTCTTCCGGTCCTTCGAGGAGATCTTAATCCCCGGAGTAGTGTTATCAGAAAGGTATCCCACGGTTTTACCAAGATCCTTCAAAACATCACCATTGGCAGAATCACCAGCAGTGACTGCAATTTTCCCATCAGATCCTGTGATCTCGACCGTAATGGTAGTGGCGCCATTTACCGCAGAATAAATCGTCTCATCCGCGAGCGCGAGCTCCAGTGCGTTGGCAACCTCAGATGCAGCGGAATCATCCTTCTGAATCCTTGTCTTCTCCACATAACGGAGCATGGCCGGCGCCAGCACCACCATGAGCACTGCCATGATCGCAACCACGACGATCAGCTCGACAAGCGAGAAACCTTTGT
>CAZNQZ010000003.1:0-17991 GCA_964575245.1 uncultured Lachnobacterium sp.
TGGCACTGCTCCCCTTTTCATTAAAGAATCATAAAAATTATACCATCCGATTGCCCTGAGATCAATATTAAATTCGGCCTCCGCCTTGATTTTGAGGGGGAGAAATGCTAATATTTTCCTTGGGATATTCAAGTATGGTCTGATGGGAAAGGAGATCGTATGAGCGTTAGAATTATTGTTGACTCTGCCTCTGATTTGACGAAGGAGCAGGCGGACAGATGGAAGCTGGATTATATGCCGTTGAAATCACTCTTCGGGGAGGAGGAGTATCTGGATGGAGTGACACTGTCCCACGAGGAGTTCTACGAAAAGCTGATCGAGAGCGCAATGATTCCCACGACCAGCCAGATTACACCTTACGAATATGAAAAGAAATTCCGGGAGGTGAAGTCTGCCGGGGACACGGCAGTGGTCATTACCCTGTCCTCGCTGCTCTCGGGAACTTACCAGAGCGCCGTGATTGCGCGGGAGGGCTATGAAGACTGCATATGTCTTGTGGACAGCCTGAACGTGAGCATTGGGGAACAAAATCTGGTGCGGTACGCCATCCGCCTGTGGGACAGTGGCCTGTCTGCGTTTGAAATCGGGGAGGAACTCGATCGCGTGAAAGACAAAATCTGTGTGCTCGCAGTCTTTGACACGCTGGAGTATTTAAAACAGGGCGGGCGCATCTCCAGAACCGCGGCGTGGGCGGGGACCGTGCTTTCCATCAAGCCGGTCATCTCGGTTATCAAGGGAGAGATCGCGGTTCTCGGCAAGGCGAGGGGCTCCAGAAACGGGAACAATATGCTGATGGAAAATGTGCGCGAGAGCGGCGGCATTGATTATTCCATGCCCTATTGTCTGGGATACAGCGGATTGGATGACGGCCTGCTGCAGAAGTATATCAAAGACAGCGCGGCACTCTGGGAGGGAAAGGTAAAAGAGCTTCCCATCAGCACGATCGGCGCTACGATCGGTACCCATGCGGGGCCGGGTGCCATTGCCGTGTCCTATTTTCACCTCTGAGATGTTGCGCTTCCATAGATAGTAATTTATGGAATATGCAAAGAAATTCGTCAACAGTCATTGCACATCAATAGCCGATATAGTATAATAATATGGATTATAGAGCAAAACAACACAAAATAGGGGGCCGGATGATTGACATTCATTGCCACCTGCTCTACGGGGTGGATGACGGGGCGGCTACAATTGAAGAATCGGCGAGGATGCTTCAGCTGGCAAAGCAGCAGGGGATTACCGCCATCATCCTCACACCCCATTACCGGCACGGGATGTTTGCGCACCCGAATGAAACGATCGCGGCTAATTTTTCCAAATTGCAGCCGCTGGCCGCACAGCTGGGGGTTGCGCTGGCACTCGGGACGGAGTACCATGTGAACAGTCAGATCGGAGAGGCGCTGCAGAGCGGGCGCTGCAGGACACTGGCCGGCTCCGGGTATGTGCTCAGCGAGTATTCACATGACAGCGAATTTGCTTATTTGACTCAGATGACCGGCGAGCTGCTTCGGCGCGGTTATGTGCCGGTGATCGCGCATGTGGAGCGCTATGCCTGCCTTGTACAGAAGTCGGCGAGGGTGGAGGAGCTCCGCAGGCTCGGCGCGTGGATTCAGGTGAACGCGGATGCGGTGCTCGGGCTGGAGGGACATGCCTCCGGACGGTTCCGCGAAAGGCTGCGTGGATGTAATTGCCTCGGACAGCCACGGAGCGGACCGTCGCGCATGTCATCTGATGCAGTGCAGGGACTATCTGAACAGAAAATTTGACGCAGGGACGGCGGACAGACTGTTGTACAGAAATCCGGCCATGATCTGGAACAATGAGTACCGGTGACGGCGGAGCAGTTCCTGTGATATGGGAGTAATCTATGGAAAAGCGGACAGAAATAGACAACGAAATAGAGATTGATTTAAAGGATCTGTTCATGGAGCTGCTGTCCTTTTGGCAGCTGATTGCGCTGGCATTGGTGCTCGGGGCCGTGATTGCGTATGCGGCCAGCCGTTTTATGATGACGCCGATGTATGAGTCCACCTCCGAGCTTTATGTACTCTCCAAGAGTACATCCATCACCAGTCTCGCGGATATCCAGACTGGGACAAGCTTAACGAACGATTACATGGTGGTGGTAAAGGGACGCCCGGTGCTCGAGCAGGTGATTGCGAATCTGGGGCTGAATGAGAGCTATGGTTCCCTGCAGGGCAGGGTCACGCTGCAGAATCCGTCCAATTCCCGCATTTTAATGATTACTGTGCGGGATGAGAATCCGCTGGTGGCGAAGACCATTGCGGATCAGATCGCCGAGGTGGGGAAGGATTTCATTGCCCTAAAGATGGTTCAGGATCCGCCAACTATCATTCAATATGGTTACGCGGACGGGACGCCGGTGAGCCCTCACACAATGAAAAATACGATGATCGGCGGTTTTTTGGGAGCGATGATCGCGATGGCGATCATTGTGCTCGCCTACCTGTTCAACGATACGATTATGACCGCGGAGGACGTGGAGAAGAAGCTGGGATTAAATGTACTCGGCGTGCTGCCTCTGGAGGACGCGGAGGATGACGGGGACACCCCGTCGGCCAAAAAGCGAAGGGATGCGGAGGCGGATTCCGGCGGTGCAGCATAGGAGAAGGACATGAAGTCGATTAGGTTTGGTAAAATTAAAACTCAGAAATATGCGATGAAGGAATCCCTTCGCGCATTAAAGACAAATATTCAGTTTTGCGGTGACGATATTCGGACGATTGTCGTGACCTCCTCCGTGCCGAACGAGGGCAAGAGCACCGTCAGCTTTGATCTGGCAAAATCGCTTTCGGAGTCCGGCAAGCGGGTGCTTTTGATTGACACGGATATGAGAAAGTCTGTGTTTGTAGGACGTCTGCGGGCAGTGGCGTCGGACGGCGGGGAGATATACGGGCTTTCCCATTTCCTCTCCGGACAGAAGCGGCTGGAGGATGTGCTTTACAGCACCGAGGCTCCGGGAATGTTTATGATATTTGCAGGCCCGTCGGTGCCAAATCCCACCGAGATACTGGAGAAGAAGTATTTTGAGGATTTGCTTAAATTTGCAAAGGAGCACTTTAATTACGTGCTTTTGGATTGCGCTCCCATCGGCGCCGCCATCGACGCTGCGGCGATCGCCAAGCACTGTGACGGGGCAATTCTCGTGGTGGCTCAGGGCATGGCCAGCGGGCGGCTGATTTTGAGTGTGAAACGTCAGCTTGAGGCGTCGGGAGTCCGCGTGCTCGGCGCAGTGCTCAACAAAGTAAAATTCAAGAAAAACAGCTATGAGGGCGGCTATTACGGCGGTTATTACGGCGCTTACTACAACGGTGATTATGGCGGCGAGGGTCAGGATGCATGAGAAGAAGACGACGGCACAGATCATATTCCAAAATGAATAATGCGTTGTATTTTCTGGCGGGCATGCTGACGGTCGTTCTCGCCTTCATTGTCGTTGTGGGAGTACAGACGACGGCGCAGGGAACCCGGTATGATTACAACCTGCCGGACAATGCGCAGGGGAATCCCCTTGGCGGCAATGTGCAGCAGGGGACCGGAGGACAGGGCAATCTGGAAAAGTGGCAGGAGGGCGTGGTAGAGTATAAGGGCGCGAGCTACCGCTATAACTCTGATATTCGCTCCTATCTGATTATGGGAATCGACAATGACAATTGGGTGGAGGAGGCGCCGGACGGAATCAGCGGCGGACAGTCGGATGCCATGTTTCTGCTTGTGGCGGATTCCGGGACGCGGCAGCTCTCGGTGATTTCCATTAACCGCAATACGATGACGGAGCTTGAAGTGTACGATGCGGACGGCAATTCGCTCGGGAGAATGGAGGGACAGATCTGCTTACAGCACGCGTTCGGCGACGGTCGCAGACTGAGCTGCTCCAGAGCTATGAACACCGTATCGAAGCTTTTTGGAAACATCTCCATCAGCGGCTATCTGTCCATGAACATGGGAGGTATCCCGATCATGAACGATGCAGTCGGCGGCGTGGAGGTGACGATTCTGGAGGATATCAGGGATTCCAGTCAGGGAGTAAATCTTAGCGCGGGTGAGACGCGCACACTGACCGGAGTGGAGGCGTACTGCTATCTGCGCGGGAGGGATGTGACAGAATTTAACAGCGCGTCGGACCGACTGAGGAGAGAGGAACAGTACATTGTCAATTATATGAAAAAGCTGAAGGAGCTGACCGGGAACAATCCGGCCATGGGAATCGGGGCGTACCGCTCAGTCGCGGATTACCTGGTGACCAGCGTGGATTTCACGGCTCTGATCACGGAGCTTATGGACTATGAATTTTCGGAGTCCCGCATGTACACGGTTCCGGGTGAGGCGACGATGGGTGAGCGGTTCGAGGAATATTATGTGGATGAGGACGCATTTCAGGATTTGATTTATGAAGTGTTTTATACTAAAATATAGAGACAGTTTTGTTACGGTATCCAGTGCGCGCGCACTAGAGATAGATTTTACATGTTCAGTATAAAAGAGAAAGGAGGTGTGTACCGATGAAAAGAAAATTTGCAGGAGTGCTTGCCGCACTGTTGATCCTTGTTCTGGGATCGACGAGCGTATATGCGGCGAGCTCTCCGACGGGGGATACTTTCCTGGAGGAACAGCTTCAGAAGCTGGCGGACAACTTCACAAATCCGAGATTTCTGACCTACAGCAGTGCCTGGCTTGAATTGAAGCATCCGGCGGTGACGGTTGAGGATTGGAATCAGGTGAAGAAGAAGGCGGATACGATTGGGGAAGGCTCCAATATCCTTGCCATGGCGGATCTCACTCCGGTGACGAATACGGTGACCAGCGAGACTTATGCGAGGGGTATTCGGGTAGTGCTCAAGGTTGCCGGCGTGAAATCGGGCGATAATGTGTGTATACTCCACAAATTGTCCGAAGATGGCTGGGAGATACTCAAGCCCTATGAGGTTGAGGACGGCTGTGTGAGAGTTATGATGTATTCCCTCTCACCGGTTGCGGTGGTTTTATATGGCGAAGGCGTGACCATTACGCCGGACAACCCCGGATCTTCTACCGACGACCCGAGTGGTAACGGCGGAACCAATCAGGGGGGAACTTCTTCGAGCGGCGGCCAGTCAAATTCGCAGACAGGATCGCAGAATCAGAGTGGTTCACAGGATCAGAATGGTTCGCAGGCGAACACGCAGGATCAGAATGGTTCGCAGACGAGCACGCAGGATCAGAACAGTGCCCAGAACAATCCGCAGAATCAGGCGAACAGCCAGAACCAGAACAATCCGCAGAACCAGACGAACAACCAGACCCAGAGCAACAACAATAACCAGAACAGTAATCAGACGAATGACAATAACCAGAGCAATTCACAGGTCAACAACCAGAATAATCCGGTGAATGTCAATCAGAACGTGACGGTCAATTATCCTTCAAGAGATCAATACGACGATGGATACGGAAAAGGCTTTTGGGCCGGTTACCTTGCTGCGGTTAAGAAAAACAACACGACTTCCGGCAAGACAAATACCACGAATAAGGTTGTGAAATCGCCGAAGACCGGAGCCGCACTGCCGGCACTGCCGTTTGTACTTTTGTCCGCGGCAGGGCTCGGAGTCTGCGGAAAAAAAGCTCGCAGGAGCAGATAAATGTCCAAAGAGTGGATATTACACTGGATACAGCACAGACATGTAAATCTATAGGGGAGTTTCCGGGCGGGAAACTCCCGATTGCAGGGGGGCGGTGGAAGGGAATCCGCGGCCCTCTGTATTTCCAAAATAAAACTAAGGGTAATATGAGATGAAAGAGAGAGAAAAACAAACGCATACACATACACATTCACACCATACACATTCACATCATACACATGAAACGGCGAAAATAAAAGAGTTCAATATATATAAGATACTGACGGTTGTCCTGGCGGTTGCACTTGTCATTGCGCTTGGGGTGTTGATCCGCAACTGGTATATTGCCGATCAGGCGGGGCTGAAGTATGATGACATACAGTCGAAGGTAAACCAGCCGCCGACCTCGCCGGCCACGAACCCCTGGGAGTCGGAGGACGACCGGACGCAGATGACAGAGACGGGCAGTACGGAGCCGGAAACGGAGTCAGAGACCGGGACAGAGCCGGAAATAGAGATTGACATTCCACCGAAAACGCTGGATTGGGATGCCCTGAGACAGGAAAACGCGGATATCTACGCATGGATTTATATTCCGGGTACTGCAGTGGATTATCCGGTGCTCCAGCATCCGACCGATGACACCCATTATCTGAATTACAATCTCAACGGGAGCAAGGGCTATCCGGGCTGTATTTACACGGAAAAGATCAACAGCAAAAATTTTACGGACTTTAACACGATTTTATACGGACACAACATGCGCAACGGCACGATGTTTGCGTCGCTGCACTATTTTGAGACCCAGTCCTTCTTTGATAATTACCGGTATGTCTATGTGTACACCGCGGATCAGGTTCTGGTCTATGAGATCTTTGCCGCCTACAAGAGGGATGACAGTCATATTTTGTATGCCTATGACTTTGGGACGGAGGCCGGAAGGCAGGGATATCTGGATAGCATTCGCAGTGAGGACGCAGACGGCAGATACCGTGACGCGGAACTGACGGCAAACAGCCATATCCTCACCCTGTCCACCTGTATCAAAGGGAAAGCTGCCAACCGCTATCTGGTACAGGGCAGGCTGATCAATGAGAAAGCGTTACATGAATTAGGGAATGAATAAGGTTAAGATTGCGATAGACAATGCCAATCTGATAGGAATGCTGACCAGCGCGGATTTTCACGGGGATGAGGAAATCTACCTCAGGGAGCTTCTGCAGAATGCGATGGACGCCTGCATGACGAAACGGGCCTATGAATGGAGCTGGGGAACGGAGTTTTTGGAGCTCAACGAAGCGGAGGCGATCAATTCCATCCGCAGGTTTTTTGAGCCGCGCATCCGTATCTCCTACAATACCCAGACCCAGCGTTTGACCATTGAGGATAACGGGATCGGGATCAATGCGCAGGATATTGAGCTGTATGTGTCCAAGATTGGCAGGAGCTATTACACCAGCCCGGAGTTTGAGCTGCAGCATCTGCAGTATGAGCCGATCAGTCATTTCGGGATCGGTCTTCTGTCATGCTTTATGGTGTCCCGGGCACTGCTCATCGAGTCTAAAAAAGACAAGTGCGTCAACACAGCGTGGAATCTGGAGCGTCAGCAGTCTCTTGAGCCGCTCACGGCAAAGTGGTTTGAGGGCTCGGAGGAGATGGATTATATCTCTTCCAACCGGGCGGAGCCCGGCACAAAGGTGACGCTGGTGCTCAAGCCCAAATATGCAATGCGCATTAGCCTCTCAGGGCTTGTGCGGCTTGTGAAAAAATATATGCTGTATCAGCCGTTTCCGATTGAGGTGGAGGTTGACGACCGCAGGCTTGTCGTGCAGGAGAAAAACACGATGCTGAACAATCCGTTTACGGACGTGCTGGGGATTGTGTCGATCCCGCTGACCGATGAGCTGATGGAGGGCTTTATCTGGCTCTATCCGACCAAATATCAGGAAATGTTCGGCTCCTCCTGTCTTTACCAGCAGGGCTTTTGGGTGGGAGATCAAATAGACCTAAAGCCTGAGTGGATTCGTGACATGACCTACCGCCTCCACATCAAAAAACGGTTTTTGACGCTGCGGGCTACGAAGGACGGAGTGGCCAACGACGAATACTTAAAGGATCTCCGGGGGCTGATCGGGCAGAAAATCGTGTCCCATTTTGCGAAAAATCCGATTGGGCTCAATCAGTATCTGAGCCGCGGAAATCAGCCGGTAATTCCGGAATTTAAGGAGGAGATTGATCTGCTGGGAAAAGCCGTGACGGTGGATGTGGTTCTGAAAAACCGGGAGATTTCCCTTCCGATCGAGACAATTATCCAGGGCTTCCGCGGCAAGGTGATACGCATAGCTTTTATTGCGCGCAGGCTGTTTGAATATTACAATCAGAATTATCTCACGGATTTCCGCAGGTTTTTAAAGGAGAACAAGCTGGTTGTCTTTGAGACAAACCGGGATATTTTCTGTCAGTTTTTGGCGCCCTATATGAAATCGCAGCGCTATGTGGTCAGCGAGCTCCCGGGGATCATCTACGAGGAGATGGTAGCGGATTTTCATATGGAGAAGGATGTAGCGCTCTTCCGCAATCTGTACAGTCTTCGTCCGCAGCAGCTGGGCTATGAGGAGCTGTTCTGCATCGTGACCAATCAGGAGCAGATGACATTAAACCTTCTGCTCAATCAGGAGCACCGCCTCTATAAGATGTTGGAACCGGTCTGGTATGAGTCGAAGATTCACAATATGCTTGAGGTTATTTTGGAGAATATCAAGCAGAGAATCATCAATTCCCAGAATCCGTGGAATAAGCTGGTGGATTTCGGAGGCTCTTTTGTCGATGACTGGAATGGTGAGCTTGTCCCCTCCATTCAGTCGATTGGCTGTCTGGAACCGGATTTTGTGACCTCGCTGAATGAGTTCGTATACACCAGGCTCACACCGTGGGAGCTGATGACATATAAGCTGGAGCATTTGACGTTTCGTAAGGAAGATTTTATTCTCTGGTGGCATACGCCTCAGAAATAAATCTGGTAAAAATGAGAGAGAATATAGGTGGATAATGATGAATGACAGAGTTGATATCCCGGAGGAGGAGGAAAATCTTCGCCAGTCACTGGTGGTGGATTATCCGAAGGAGCCGGAGGAAGAGGAAGAAAAGAATTCGCCGGTCAGGGAGGCGCTGAGCTGGGTGCTGACGTTTGTGATTGCGATTGCGGTGGCGTATGTGCTCAAAAATTATGTGATCATCAATGCGACGGTTCCGACGGGATCTATGGAGCACACCATTGAACCGAAGGACAATCTGTTTGGATTGCGCCTTTCCTATGTGTTTTCTGAGCCGAAACGCGGAGATATCGTTATTTTCAAGGCGCCGGACGATGAGAGTGAAAAATATATCAAGCGCGTGATTGGCCTTCCGGGTGAAAAGGTTACGATCGAGGAGGGACAGATTTTCATCGACGATTCGGAAACGCCGCTTGTCGAGAATTACCTGAAGGAAGAATGGAAACGGGCCACCGGGCCTTATGAGTTTCAGATACCGGAGGGCTGTTATCTCATGCTGGGGGACAACCGCAACGACTCCGAGGATGCGAGATATTGGAAGAATACCTATGTGTCGAAGGACGCCATTATCGGGAAGGCTTATTTCATCTACTATCCGTTTTCCAGATTCGGAAGTCTCTATAAATAGTTAAAAGTTGTCAGGAGGAATCAATATGCCGGAGAATGCGAGCTGTGCGGGTGCGTCTACCTGCACGAAAGAGAGCTGCGAGGGCTGCAGCAGTAATCCTAATTCACAAATCAGAAAGGAGCCCTTGAACGGATTTTCAAACATCAGACATGTAATCGGAATCGTCAGCGGCAAGGGTGGGGTCGGAAAGTCGTTTGTGGCCGCTTCGCTGGCGGTGCAGATTGCGAGAGCCGGGTATCGTGTCGGCATTCTGGATGCCGATATCACGGGCCCGTCAATCCCGAAAATGTTCGGGGCGCACGGGCAGCTCGTGGGCGATGAGAGGGGGATGCATCCCTTTGAGACGCCGGAGGGAATGAAAATTGTCTCCATCAATCTGCTGATGGATGACGAGGAGGCGCCTGTGATCTGGCGAGGCCCCGTGATTGCGGGGGCGGTAAAGCAGTTTTGGAGTGAGACGGTGTGGGGAGAGCTCGACTACCTCTTTGTCGATATGCCGCCGGGAACCGGCGATGTGCCCCTCACAGTGTTTCAATCCCTTCCGGTGGACGGTATCGTGATCGTCACATCTCCACAGGAGCTGGTGCATTTAATTGTAAAGAAAGCGTTTCACATGGCGGAGAAGATGCATATTCCGGTGCTGGGGATTGTGGAGAACTTCAGTTATCTCAAGTGCCCGGACTGCGGGAAGAAGATCCAGTTGTTTGGAGAGAGCCGCATCCGCGCCGTCGCAGAGGAGCTGGGGACGCAGGTGCTGGGGCAGCTGCCGCTTGACCCGGAGTATGCAAGGCTTGCGGATGCGGGGCAGTTCTGTGAAATTCAGGAGAATCTTTTGAACGATGCCGTTAAGGCTCTCAAAAACATGCCGGTTTAATCGGTGATCTCATAAAAACCGGCAGAGCATGCCGGCACGAGAATCCTGCCGTCGGTTACGGACAATTCACCGCCCAGGCGGTAGATTGTCCGTTTCGGGACATACCGGCAGACAAAGGACGCTTCCCGGTCTGCCGGATTGATTATGACAAGAATTTTCTCTCCGCCTCCGGTTCTCAGATAGGCAAACGGATAGGCGTTTTTTTCTGCATAGACAAACTCGATCTCTCCGTTGCTCAAAAGCGCTTCATGCTCTTTCCGGATGCGGATCAATTTGCATATTTCATGGTAGAGTGAATTTTCCTGCGCCATCTGTGCCTCCACCGTGGGCCGGTCCGCCGCTTCATCCTGCGGGATGTAGAGCATTTCTTTTGGCGCTGCGCTAAACCCTGCATTCACGGAGCTGTCCCACTGCATCGGCGTGCGGGAGCCGGTCCGACCGTAGCCGCCCTCGACGGAGACCAGATTTTCCAAATAGCGCATGCCGATTTCGTCGCCGTAGTAGATGAACGGCGCTCCCGGCATGGACAGAAGGAAGGCGAACGCGATCTTCAGATTTTCTCCGTGGATATAGCGGGCGAGCCGGTCCATGTCATGGTTGCCGGACGGAATACAGATCAGGCCCTTTTTCCCGGCTTTTTCCCAGCTTTCCCGGTACTTTGCCACAAATTCAGAGATATCTCCCTTTCCCCGGTCCGAAAAATAAGGCTCCTCACAGCGGAATAAATCATTGTAATGGGAGGGCCCGAAGTGCAGCAGGAAATCCATGTGAAAACCGCCCTGCAGTGATTTGTCGGGCTCGCCCCACTCGGATATCATGGCGGCCTGCGGAAATTCCTGATCTAAAAATCTGCGGACATTCTGCCACAGCCGAATGGTCCCCTTCCCATCCTCATCACATTTTACAAGAGAGCCTGCCATGTCAACCCGAAAACCGTCGCAGCCCATGCCAAGCCAGAAGCGCATGACGTTTTTCATCTCCTCAAGGGTTGCCTGAGGCCCCTCGCTGTCCATGGATTGCTGCCATTTTTTGGTTGGGTCAGGCCTGTAAAAACCGTAATTGAGCGCGGGCTGATGGGAGAAAAAATTTACGGCACAGGAGCCGTCTCGGTCGGAGATCCCGCGGATGCAGCCCATTCCCTGCGGGGATTCCCAGATGCTGTCAGTCCAGACATAACGGTCGGAAAACGGATTATGCTCTGCCTTCATGGACTCAAGAAACCATGGGTGCTCTACACTCGTGTGGCCTGGGACAAGATCCAGAAGTATATGCATGCCCCGCTTATGAACCTCCTGAAAGAGCTTTTTTAAATCCTCGTTCGTGCCATAGCGTGGTGCGGCGGAATAATAATCGGAAACATCATATCCGGCATCGCCGAAGGGGGAGGCAAAGCAGGGATTCATCCAGATTGCGTTGCAGCCCAGATCCTTTATATAATCGAGCTTCTCCGTGATCCCCTGAAAGTCGCCGATGCCGTCCCCGTTAGTGTCGTTGAAGGATTGCGGGTAAATTTCATAAAAAACTGCATGGTTCAGCCATTCCGGTTGGTTGTCTGTGTTCATGGATGTCCCCCTTCTTTTCATTACTGATTTGATCGCCGCCAGATATTCATTTTTTCTGCCTCCGCAATCAGCTCATCGCGGAAATCCGGGTGAGCAATCGAGATGAGAGCCTCCGCTCTCTGCCATGCGGACAGGCCCTTTAAGCATACCATGCCGAACTCTGTGACGATGTAATGCGCGTTGGCGCGCGTGTCCGTGACAATGGACCCCTCGGTCAGCGTCGGGCGGATGCGGGAGTGCATATTGCCCTGCTTATCGGTGAAGGTGGAGGAGCAGCAGACAAAGCTCTTGCCGCCGCGGCTTAAATACGCGCCCAAAACGAAGTCGAGCTGTCCGCCTGCCCCGCTGATCTGCTTGGTACCGGAGGATTCGGAGCTGATCTGTCCGAACAGGTCAATATCCACACAGTTGTTGATGGAGATAAAATTGTCCAGCGCGCTGATGGAGCGGATGTCGTTGGTGTAGTCTACCGGGGCGCTCATGAGCTCCGGGTTGTCGTCCAGATAGTCATACATTTTTTGGGTTCCTGCGCCGAAGGCGTATACCTGGCGGTAGCGGTCAAGCGACTTTTGGGCGCCGGTAATTTTTCCGGCCTTGGCTATGTCCACGAACGCGTCCACATACATCTCCGTGTGAACGCCGAGATCCTTCAGATCCGATTCCGCAATCAGGGAACCCACGGCGTTCGGCATTCCGCCGATGCCGAGCTGCAGGCAGGCGCCGTTTGGAATCTGATCCACAATGAGCTGTGCGACCTTCCTGTCCACATCTGTGGCAGGGCCGCCCGCGCCGAGCTCACTGATGGGAGGATTTTCGCCTTCCACAATGTGTGCTACCCTTGAGATATGTACGCCGCATTCGGTGCCGCCCAGACACCGCGGCATGTTTTCATTGACTTCGACGATGATTGTTTTGGCAGTTTCGCATATCGCTCCGAGATGGGATGCGTTGGGGCCAAAATTGAAAAAGCCGTGCGAATCCATCGGCGCGACCTGCAGCATCGCGACGTCAATTTGAAATGGGAGATCGCGGTAGTAGCGCGGAAGCTCCGAGTAGCGGATCGGCGCATAATAGCAGCATCCCCTGGCGATGAGTTTGCGCTCGAAACCGCCGAGATGCCAGGAATTCCAGGTGAAGTGGCTGCCCGCATCCTCGCGCTCGAATACGGCCAGCGGCTTTAAGAGGATGCCGCCCCGCAGATTGATATTGTCCAGTTCGTCCGTGCGTCTGGCGAGCGCCCGATCCAGCGCATCCGGCGTGCCGGTGCACCATCCGTAATCCACCCAGTCGCCGGACTTGATGACTTTTACGGCCTCGTCTGCCGAGACCAGCTTTTGTCTGTACTCTGCTGTAAAATCCATAAGTTTCTCCCTCCATAGTAAATGTCCTTACTGTATTCTAGCACCTTTTTCAGATAAACACAATCGTATTTTGGGAGTAATCCACCATGGAAATCTGCCCGCCGGGATGTTATAATGAAAGAAAAGTATACGGTGTTCGGGGTTTCATTATATGCGAAAGAGAAAAGTCATTCGGATTGCGGTATGGACGGCCGCCGTGCTGTTTGTTCTCTACACAGTCATCATCTATTTTCTGGTCAGTGCGTGTCTGGTACCGTCGTTTATGAACAGGCTGGATGCGTTTGAGGATATCACGGTGATGAATTACGCGCAGCAGGTACAGACAGCGGATATCGGGGAGAACCGCAGGGCGGCGGTCTCCGGCACGAAGAGCTGGCTTGAGGAGGCAAAGGGGCAGAAACTTGTGCTGGAGTCGGCGGACGGCTATCGCCTGGCTGCACAGGAATTTTATGCGAAGGAGGAGAGCCACAGATGGGTGCTTCTTTTGCACGGCTATACCGGCTGGAAGGAGGAAATGTATCCGTTTGCGGCCTGGTATTATGAGCAGGGGTTTCATGTGGTTGCCCCGGATCTGCGCTGTCATGGGGAGAGTGAGGGCGATTTTATCGGGATGGGCTGGACGGATCACTTTGACTGCGTTCTCTGGATTCAGTATATCTTAGAGCAGGATGAAAATGCACGGATTGTTCTTCACGGTCAATCCATGGGGGCGGCGACCGCACTCATCATGACGGGAGATGAAAGTCTGTCTGACAATGTGAAGGCCGTCGTCTCAGACTGCGCCTACACGGACGCCTACTCGATGTTTGCGGATAAAATCACAAGCTGGTTCGGACTGCCGGCATTTCCCTTTGTGGACTCGGCCTGCCTGATGCTGCGCCTGCGGGGCGGTTATAACCTGCGGGACGCCTCAGCCGTCCGTGCGGTTGCAGGGAGCGATACGCCGACGCTTTTCATTCACGGGAGAGAGGACGCGCTGATCCCGGTGGAAATGGCATATGAGCTGTATGAAATGGCTGCCTGTGAGAAGGAGCTGTTCATCGTGGAGGGCGCGGGACACGGGCAGTCGCAGGATAAGGCTCCGCAGGATTACTATGGGGTCATAGAGAAATTCCTCGAAATACACGGAATTTATGAAGATAATTGAAATAGCTGTTGCGCATCCGCTTCACTTCGTAGTATCATAGAGTGAATGAAGATGGAGGAAAACAGAACATATGAATATCTTTTTAGTTGATTTTGAAAATGTGAAGTCTTCCGGCTTAAACGGAGTCGGGCGGCTGGATGCGAGCGATCAGGTTGTGATTTTTTATAGTGAGAATGCGGATAGCATGACCTTTGACCTGCATGAGCAGATCAATAAGTCCAAGGCGGATATCACCTTTCAGAAGGTGTCGGTGGGAATCAAGAATGCGCTGGATTTTCAGCTTGCGACTTATCTCGGATATCTGATTTGCCGCAATGAGCGGGAGGAACAGGCGGCGAGATATTATGTGGTCACAAAGGATCGCGGCTATTCAAGCCTGGAGACCTACTGGACACAGCGCGGCTTTAAGGTTGTACTGGTGGGAAGTCTCGCCAGCAGCAAGATTGTATCGAGTGAACAGGAACCGGAGGAGTCCCTGTTGCAGGAGAGTAACGGCGATCCGGCAGATATACAGCCGCCGGAGGAGCTGCTGGTCACGGCTCCCGTGGTGGAGGCTGTGCCGGAGAGTGCGGACGAGGGCACCAAAAAGAAAAAGAAGAAAAAGGAAGAGGGCTCAAAGTCAGGCAAAAAATCCGGCAAAAAGAAGGAGGAGTCCCCGGAGGTCAGGGAGCTGCGTATTCAGGTGGAGCAGGCAGTTCCGGACAAAACCGTGGTGGATCTTGTGGTCAATTATATCCAGAAGTATAAGACAAAGCTTGGCATTAACAATGCTCTGGCCAAGGAATTTAAGGACAGCAAAAAAGCCAGCGAGATCTACAAGAGCATTAAGCCCCTGATTGCGGACAAAAAAGGTCAGTAGCTGAGGTGCTTTTTTTGAAACTCAAACACATCCGCGGCGATTTCCCTGCTCAGAAGCAGCATACAGATCAGGTTCGGGATCGCCATCAGCGCGTTTGCAATATCCGAAAAATTCCACACCAGCTTTAGGGACTGTGTACAGCCGACAAAGGCGGTAAGAGAAAATATAATCCGGTATATCATATTGTAGCGGTGCGTGCCGAAGAGGTATTCCCATGCCTTTTCCCCGTGATATTCCCAGCCGAGAATCGTGGAAAATGCAAACAGTGTGATTCCGATGGTTACAAGCCAGCCGCCCGGAGCGCCGAGCACTGCCTGAAAGGCAGCGATGGTCAGGTCCGAGCCCTCAATGAGGTTGCCTGCGCCATCCGTCATGCCGAGCACGCCCGAGGAGGCGATTGCCAGGCCGGTGATCGTGCAGACCACGATGGTGTCCCAGAAGGTTCCGGTCATGTTGATGTAGCCCTGCCTCACCGGATTGTCGGTGGTTGCGGCGGCTGCGGTGATGGCCGCGCTTCCCATGCCGGCCTCATTGCTGAACACACCGCGCGCCACGCCATAGCGCATGGCGCTTGTCATGGAGGCGACGATGGAGCCGCAGAGGCCGCCGCCCACTGCCTTTACGGAGAATGCCATCCGAAAGATCATGGCTGTTCCCGCGGGGAGATTTCTGAAGTTGCAGACGATCACGATCACGCCGCAGATCACGTAAAATATCGCCATCAGAGGTACGACGATGGTGGACACCCGGGAGATTGACTTGATTCCGCCCACTACAATGAGCAGGACGAGGACGGTGATGACCGCCCCGGTGGCGGTCGGCGGAACGGAAAAGGTGGTGTGCAGCGCGGTGGAGATGGAGTTGCCCTGCGTCATGTTGCCGATGCCGAAGGAGGCAATGACTGCGAACAGGGCAAACAGCCAGCCGAGAGCTGCACCGAAGGCTTTGTTTTTCAAAGCCTTTTTCATTGTGTACATCGGGCCGCCGCTCATCTCGCCCTTTTCATTGACCTCGCGGTATTTGACTGCCAGCATGCACTCGCTGAATTTGGAGGTCAGGCCGAAGGCGGCAGAGATCCACATCCACACCAGTGCGCCGGGGCCTCCGGATACCATGGCTGTGGCTACTCCGACAATATTGCCGGTGCCGATAGTGGCGGCAAGCGCGGTGGTGAGGGCGGAGAAGGGGGACACGTCGCCATTTCCGCGGCTCTTTGTGCGCGCTTCTTTGCTTAATGTGCTTTTAATTGCGTAGCCGAGGTTGCGCCATGTGAGAAAGCGGGTGCGGACTGTCAGAAAAATGCCGGTTCCGACTAAAAGCGCCAGCATGGCGGGCCCCCAGACAAAGTCGTCGATAGCCTGAATGGTTTCACTGAATTTTTGCATATTCATATCTATGTACTCCCGATAAGTTTTATTCATACTAAAGTATTCGGCATTGAATTGTCAAGTATCCGGATATCCTTGAGTTGAAATGTCAGGTGCAAATGTGCTATAATTTTTGGCGTAAAGGAGCACATTATGAAAAGAATGCTGACACTGGATAAAGGAAACTATACGCCGGAGATGCCGGTATACATCAAGTATTCCACAAGGGCGATTATTACAAGGGGCAGCAGGCTTGCCGCGCAGCGCGGGAATGCCGGTGACTATAAGCTTTTGGGCGGCGGCGTGGATGCAGGCGAGACGGTGCAGACTGCGCTGTGCCGGGAGGTGCAGGAGGAATCCGGCCTTGTGGTGATTCCGGAGAGTATCCGCGAGATCGGTGAGGTTATGGAGCGGCGGCGGGACCTGTTTGAGCCGGGAGCGGTCTATGAGTGTCATTCGCTGGTCTTTTCGTGCGAGGTTCTGGAAGGCATGACGGAGACCAGAATGACGCAGAGCGAGATAGATAAGGGCTATCGGTTGGTGTGGGTGACGCCTGAGGAGTTTATCAGCGGGAACGAACCCTTCTGCGAAAGCCAGCCGTGGAGCTATCGGGACCGTGAAATTGTGAAGCTGTTGTGCAGGGATGAAAGAGGTGAGCTATGGATCCAAACCTGACGCCGGAGGTGAAAAACCCGGAGGTGGAGGCGCTGCTGGCTGCCTACAATCAGGAGAAGACGGGTGAAAATCTGGGCTGTCTGGTGGAGGCGCTGCGTCGCGCCAGACTGCTCATGCCGGCCACCTACAATAAGAGCGGGCAGCCAGTGCCCTGTCTGATTAAAACACCCGAGGGGGGAACGCTTCTCTCCGCATACACCTGTATCGGGCGGATTCCACCCATGTCAAAAAATCCTGCGGTGATCAATATGGCATTTCCTGCGATCTGCCGGATGGCGGCGCAGTCGGCGGATCAGTTTGCGGGTCTGTTGATCAACCCGTTTACGGACAATCTGGTACTTGGCACATCGCTTTTGGAGAAAATTATGGGGATGGAGGCAGAGCCTTATGAGGTGTCCGAGCGCAGACGCTTTGAAACTCAATTTTTGCCGGGGCAGCTTTTTGAGCATGGGAAGGCGGTGATTGATGAGCTCTGTGCGGAGAGGGAGGAGTATATCGACCGTCTGTTTGAAGAGTCCTACGAGCAAAAGCGGATGTACCCCTATCTGCCGGAGGATTTCTCAGTGATGGTGATGAATATTTCGGAGGAGCTGTTTCTGGTGCGGGTGGATCTGCCGAACCGGGATATCGGAGCGCTCTCCTGCTGGCGCGTGTATCTTGCGTGGAGCGAGATGAGCGGCCGCGGCAGATATTTCACGATCGAACGCACGGGGAAGAAGGGCGTTCAAAAGCTGGGGGAGATCACGGAGGACGGTCATGTGGACTATGGCGAGGCCCCGGTGGAGGGAGCGGAGCTTCCGCGGATCATTGAGATACTGGAAGAGACATAAGCAGGAAAAGGAGT
>CAZNQZ010000003.1:18001-23171 GCA_964575245.1 uncultured Lachnobacterium sp.
AAAAGGAGTGTGAACGATTATGAAGGATTTTCTCAAAAAGGTGCGGGCTGATTATCTTTTTTCATCAGTTTTGAGCATTGTGCTGGGAGTGGTGTTCATTATCTGGAAGGACAGTGTGATCGGCGCGATCGGAACTGTGCTGGCAATCGGGCTGATCATGGTCGGAACCGTGTATCTGAGCAGCTATTTTCTCAACATTGTCACAAACGGAATGTCCGTGTTTATGGGTGTTTTGATTCTGGGGATCGGGATTTGGTTTCTGATCCAGCCCGCGGTGATTGTCAGCCTGATTCCGGTTGTGATCGGAGTCATTTTGACCTTTCATGGTGTGCGCGGTGTCAAGGAGACGCTGGATGCAAAGCGGTACGGGCTGAATTCCTGGTGCGTCAACCTGACGCTCTCTATTCTCGAAATTTTGTTCGGGCTAATCTGTATCTTTGACGCCTTCGGTGTGATGGAGAAGGCGATTATGCTGGTGGGAATTGTCCTTGTGATCGGTGGTCTGGCAAATATCTGGATCGCGATGTCAGCGACCCACGCGATGAGGGATTACCAGAGACGCAACGGAACCGTGGATGTGGAGTTTGTGGAGGACCGTGATGAGGACCATGGAGTTTAAGATGGAGCGCCCGGGACTGGTGAAGGTCGGGGATCATCTGAGCGTCACAGAGAGCAGACTGCCCACTTCCTATTATTATACGCTGGAGCACGCGATCGCGATGTCCGGCAATTATCCGGTCAGCGAGCGGCTGCAGAGCACTGAGGGCGATGTGGTGGATGTCAAGCAGACGGAAAAAGGATTTTTCGTCACGCTGGAATTCGATGAGTAGCGGGAGTATCCGGGTCGTTGTGCGTCCCGGGAGGACGCTCTGGGAGGAGCTGGCGCAGAGCGGGATTGTGATCGACCGCCCCTGCGGAGGCAGAGGGGCCTGCGGGCGCTGCGAGGTGGTATTGCGCGGGGGAGAGCGTGTGCGAGCCTGCCAGTACAGGGTTTCTGGCGAGACAGAGATTGAGCAGCTTCCGGTACAGCAGTTTGCGGCGGTCGGACCGTCCGATATTCACACTGCCTTTGAAGCGAAGACTCCCGCAGCAGCGGTGGATATCGGTACTACTACGGTAGTGCTGCAGGTGTTTTACCGCGACCGCAGCGTGGTCAGGAGTTTTGTCAATCCCCAGCGGCAATTTGGCGCGGATGTGGTGAGCCGGATTGCCGCCGCGAACGAGGGCAGGGGAAAGGCGTTGCAAAGGCTGCTCTGGAATTGCCTGCGGGAGGAGTTGAGGCTGGCGGTCGGTGAATTGGGGGGAGATTCAGAATGTCGGCTGGTGGTCAGTGCCAACACGGCCATGCAGCATTTTTTGGAGGGGCTCTCCTGTGAACGGCTGGGAACGGCCCCCTTCGTCCCGGAAAAGCTGTCGCTCCGAAGCTTTGTAATGGATCGGACAGAGCTTGTCCTGCTGCCCGGAATCTCGGCGTTTGTGGGGGCAGACATTGTGAGCGGCCTGTCCGTCATTGACATTCTGCATCGAAAGGCGCCGACGCTTTTTATTGATTTGGGGACGAATGGAGAGATGGCGCTGGGGTGCAGCGAACGTCTTCTTGTCACCTCGACGGCGGCGGGGCCGGCCTTTGAGGGCAGCAGTCTGGCGATGCGGATACACGGCGCGGGAATGTTAAAGCTGTTGCACCGTCTGTTGGACCGGGGGGTGATCGATACATACGGGACTCTCTGCGAGACATTTTTTGATTCCGGCTATCCTCTGGACGAGGCGGACGATTCCGTTGAGGAGGAGGGCGGCGGGAAAACGTGTGTCCTGACGCAGGAGAGCATCCGGGAATTGCAGATGGCGAAGGCGGCAGTCTGCGCAGGGGTGGAGATGCTGCTTGAGAGCTATCAGATCACGGCGGAGCAGGTGGAGCTGGTCTGTCTGGCCGGAGGCTTTGGCCGTTTTCTCGATCCGGAGGATGCGCTGGCAGTCGGTCTTTTGCCGGAGAGCTTGCGAGGGCGCATTGTGCCGGTGGGAAACACTTCGCTGGAGGGCGCTGTCCGCTATCTGGCTGATCCGGAGGAGGCCGGAAAGCGTATGGAGGAGATCTGCAGCAGGGCGGAATCCGTCATGCTGCCGGAGTGTGAGAGTTTTGCGGAGCGGTATATAGAGAGGATGAATTTTGAATTATACGGTAATTGACCTGGAGATGACGGGGCTTTCGGCGAAGTCGGACAGGATCATAGAGATTGGAGCCGTGAAGGTGCGCGGGGGGCAGATCGCGGACACATACGCGACGCTGGTGAATCCCATGCGGCCGATCCCGGCGGAGGTGACTAAGCTGACGGCGATCACGGATGAGATGGCGGCGAATGGTGCGCCGGAGGATGAGGCGGTTGAGCGGCTGCTTGCGCTGATCGGGACGGATGTGATTGTCGGGCACAATGTGGGATACGATTACAGCTTTCTGAAGCAGTGGGCGGTCGATCACCGGAGAGCGCTGGAGCTTGTGGCCTGCGATACGCTGCGGCTTGCGCGGGCACTGTTGCCGGGGGAACAGTCCAAGAAGCTGGAAAGCCTGTGTGAATATTTTCAGATTCCGAGGACAAACGCGCACCGGGCGCTGGATGATGCAGTGGAGACTTACCGGATCTTTGAGCGCCTGATTCCGCTTGCGCGGGAGAAGGCACAGGAGCTGCTGATTCCCAGACCGCTCTGCTGTAAGGTAAAGCGGCGGACTCCGGCGACGGCGCATCAGCTTCAGCGCTTAAAGGAATTTCGGGACAGGCACCAAATCCTGGAAGAAATCAGCTGGGAGACGCTGACCCGGAGCGAGGCATCCCGCCTGCAGGATATCTATTACAGAGAATACGGGCGGGACTAGTGGAGGCACTCTATTCCGTGAGTGCGTTTAAGGATTGCACGATCATGCGGCCGGACAGGGAATCGTAGGTTTTGGCGATTTCAATCAGGCCGTCGATGCGCTCCGGTTCTCCGGCATCCAGATACAGCTTTGCCAGCATGGAAAAAATCTTGCTGGAATCCGCCCGACATTCCACGGCGAACTCCAGGAGCGCTCTCGCGTCGGATGTCTGTCCGGCATCCAGAAGCTCGCCGGCATAGACGGAAAGCGCGGATACGAAGCGAGCAAAATTGGTATCAAAAAGGCTCAGCTGCTCCAGATTGGCAACTCCGTACTTTAGCTTGAGATCCGTGTTGGTCTCACCGGTCAGGTTTAAGAGCTTCTCGGAGGCGAGTGCCACCAGCTCCCGCTCGGAGTCGGTGTGCAGGTTCTGCGGGATCAAATCCAGAGGGATTTGGATGTAGTCCAGTGCGCTGATGTCCTTTTTGCGGGTATGGTTTGCCTCTAGCTCGCGCTCCCAGAAGAGGGTCTGGGCATCCTCACGGGAGCGGTTGCTTTTGTGGAGCGCAAGATTGAGCACAACGACGAACAGGAAAAAAACCGTAAAGAAGGGGAACATTGCAAAATCCTTTCTGCTATCGTAAGATGATGGTATCAGCTTTTATTATACAATATTTTTTGAAAGAGGTGAATAGGTTGTACAATTTTAACGGTTCTAAAAAGAAAAAACAGATTTTCGCTCTGGTGGCGTTGATTCTGATCGTGGCGATGGTTGTCACGTCCGTGATTGTGGCTTTAATTGTGTAGCCTCATGCCCGCGATAGAAGTCAGCATGTTTTCGCCCATATTTGACTTGCAAAAGTCAAACATTGTGGTATTATATGATGATACAAGGGCCAATATTGATAGGTGAGGTGAATGATGAAAAAGATTAGAATATTCGGAATTTTATCTGCGATTTTCTGTGCGGCGGCACTCACGGCCGCAGGGAGCAGTGTCGTGCGGGCTGAGGAGACTGAGCGGATTCTGGACGGAGTCTACATCGGCGGTGTCGATGTGGGCGGAATGAGCGAGTCTGAGGCGCAGGAGGCTATGGATGCCTATATGAAAAATCTGCGTGCAACCACCTTTACACTGAGCGGGACCAACGGTTCCGTCGAAATGACGGCGGAGGAGATGGGGGTGTCCGCAAATGTGGATGCAGCCGTGCGGGAGGCTGTGAAGGCCGGTCAGGCAGGCAATCTGATCCGGCGTTATCAGATCTCGGAGGATTTGAGGAGGGATCATCTGGATATTGCGCTGGGGCTGACGGTGGACAAGCAGGCGGCGGCGCAGCTTTTGTATAAGAAGACCAGAGAGTTCAATGTCGAGGCCATAGACAATTCGCTGGTGCGGGAAAATGGCAGCTTTCGCTTTGTGCCGGGGCGGGAGGGCAATGAAATTGATATCGTGCAGTCGGTATACGCCCTCGAGGCTCTTTTGACCCAAAACTGGAACGGGACGGACACACAGGTTGCGCTGGTGAGCAATGTGGTTCAGCCGAGAGGCAGTCAGGAGGAGCTTGCACAGGTGACGGATCTTTTGGGTTCCTTTAGCACGAGCTTTGCGTCCTCCAGCGCGGGGCGGGCAAAGAACGTGACCACCGGGACAAGCAAGGTGGACGGCACGCTGCTCTTTCCGGGGGATGAGTTTACACTGCGGAGCACCGTGAGTCCGTTTACAAAGGCGAACGGATATGAGCTCGCAGGATCTTATCTCAACGGGACTACTGTGGAATCCTTTGGCGGCGGCATCTGTCAGGTGGCGACGACCCTCTACAACGCGGTGATACTCGCGGAGCTGGAGATAACGATGCGGAGCAACCATTCCATGCTGGTGGCCTATGTGAAACCGTCGATGGATGCGGCGATCGCGGGGGATTACAAGGATCTGCATTTTAAGAACAACCTTGACGCTCCGGTTTATATCGAGGGTTATTGCAAAGACCGCGTAATGTATTTTAATATTTACGGGAAGGAGACCCGTCCCGCCAACCGGACGGTCAGCTTTGAGAGCGAGACGCTGTCCATGGAGGATGCGCAGCTGAAATTTGAGCAGGACGCCGGGGCGGATGTCGGAACCTGGAGTGTACTGCAGAGCGCCCACCGGGGCTGTAAGGCGCAGCTCTGGAAGATCGTGAAGGTGGACGGCGTGCAGCAGAGCCGGGAAATCTTTAACAAGAGCACCTACCGGTCTTCACCTAAGATCATAAAGATCGGCACGAAGGGGCTCTCCGCCGAACAGCTGGCATCTCTCCAGACGGCAATTGATTCCAAGGATGAG
>CAZNQZ010000004.1:0-494 GCA_964575245.1 uncultured Lachnobacterium sp.
GATTATCGGAGAAATCCGCCGCTATCTCCGGGACAACAGCAGCTACCGCATCCCGCGCTCCCTGCGCGACACCGCCTACAAGGCCATGCAGACCAAGGAACAGCTCTGCAAAACCAGCGACCGTGAGCCGACCCTCGAGGAGATCTCCGAGGCCAGCGGCATCCCTGTCCGGGATATCGTCTACGCGCTGGACGCAATCCAGACGCCGTTAAGCCTCTTTGATCCGGTCTACACGGACGGCGGCGACACCCTCTATGTCATGGATCAGATTTCGGACAAAAAAAATAAAGAGGACAACTGGGTAGAAGACCTCTCCCTGAGCAACGCCCTCTCCCGCTTAAACAAGCGGGATGAGCAGATTATCAAGCTGCGCTTTTTCGAGGGGAAAACCCAGATCGAGGTAGCCGAGGAGATTCACATCTCCCAGGCCCAGGTCTCCCGCCTCGAAAAGAACGCGCTAAAAAACATGTACCAGTATCTGCGCACCGAAGGCG
>CAZNQZ010000004.1:504-22919 GCA_964575245.1 uncultured Lachnobacterium sp.
ATGCACTGAATTTTTAAAGAAACACCCACCCTGTTTTAAGGGTGGGATATTGTTAAATATTCTGTAGTTTTATCAGTTCTTCCATTGACATATATACCTGCTTGTTCTCATCAATATGATTTGCTCTATGATATTCTTGATAAGAAAGTATGGCATCTGCCAGTTTTTTATCACTAAGTTTATCTTTCTGTCTCCTATATTTTTCCAATCCAGCATGATTTTCCAGTAAAAAAGTATTGTCCATCTGTATGTAACTGTCTTTGTCGATCACTGTCTCATCCGGGTTATCGCAATATATTGCTTTGTTGCTCTTCATTGCAGCCTTATATTCTTTTCCTTCCAAAGAATCCATTTGGGCAACTTCCACCGTCCCAAACTCATCATTTATCCCGACAACAAGATACGGATGTTTTGCCTGAGAAACCATGCCGCTATTATTAAAGCGGATCTTTAAGGAAAGAACCTGCCCCACCTCTATCATGCCTTCATCCTCTCCAACACCTTTATCATATCCGCATACTGTATCGCGTATTCTTTTTTCCGGGCCATGGAATCCATAATTTGCTCTTCTTTTCTATAATATCCATGTTTATCAATCCATTCCGGATCTTCGTGCGACAATTCAATCAGTTCGTCAAGGGTTGCATTCCTGAACGCACGATAAACTCTGTCAAGAAAATCTTTTTCGTCCTCCCCAATAGACACCGGCTTATTTCTCATATTCAAAAGGACAGAGTATTTTTCCTGCACATTGGGATCTACAGCTCCGTTGTCATATGCATAGAAGACAGAATCCATAAGCGGTTTCCCATATTTTGCAATATAAATGTTCTGAGCCATATGCAAATATTTGTTAAGCCTTGCGTTTCCTTCATAAAACTTTCTGCCATTTTTGGAAAGGATTCCTTTGTTGAAAACATCATGTCCGGTATCAAGACTCAAAAAATATATAGCCACATCCACACCCTTCAGCATCGCAATCCTCCTTTCAAGGACAGTAAAACACTAACACAAGGCTTACATTTAACATCCTGATCGTATCATGTGCAGACTCGACAGTGAATATTTATAACCATGATACTGCGCGGCTACGCCCTCTCCTTCGCCAGATAGCGCTCAAACTCTTCCCTCGGGAGCGGCTTGGAATAAAAATACCCCTGTATGTAGTCGCCGCCCAGCGAGGAGATGCGCTTCGCCTGCTCCTCCGTCTCCACACCCTCGGCCACCGTCTTGAGCTTCATCATCTTCGCCAGCTGAACCGAAAACTCCAGCACACTCCGGTCGGAAGCGGGATTGTCGTTCCGGATCAGGCTCATGTCAAGCTTCATAATGTCCAGGCTCAGCTCGCTGAGGGCGGACATGGAGGAATAGCCCGAGCCGAAATCGTCCAGCTCCACCGCGAAGCCGCTCTCGTGCAGCTTGCGCAGCGTCTCCGTAATCGCCTGCGGGTTGTCGGAATAGGCGGATTCCGTGACCTCCACGTGGAAGAAGGAGTGATCGATCTCATAGCGGTCCACAATCGCAATCATCTGCTCCGCCAGATCCTCCGTCTCAAAATTCCGCCGGGAGACATTCACCGAGATCGGCACCATGCGCATCCCCCTGTCGCGCCATTCGCGCAGCGTCCGGCAGACCTCCTCCCAGACATAGAAATCCAGCTGCTTGATAAATCCGCTCTTCTCAAACTGCGGGATAAAAAACCCGGGATTCATAAAGCCCAGCTCCGGGTGAATCCAGCGCACCAGCGCCTCCGCGCCGTTGGTCTCCTTTCGCCGGATATCGTACTTCGGCTGGTAGTAGACCAGAAACTGGCGTCCGTCCAGCGCCGCCTGCGCAAGGTCCGCAACCTGCCTGCGCATCAGGAGCGTCCTTCTCAGCTCGTCGTCGTACTCCGCGCAGTAGACGCCGAAGCTGTCCTTGATCTTCTGCAGGGCGAGGAGCGCGCGGTCATACATGCCCTGCGGCTCCAGCGTGGAGTGCTTGCGGATATGGTAGAAGCCGTGCTTGATGACCACATTCGGCACCGGGAAATTCACGCCGCCGTCCGGCAGAGCAGTCGCCTTCTTCACCTCGGGAAGCACTTCTTCCGTGATGAGGGCCGCAAACTTATCCCCCTCGATACGTCCGCCGAGAATAAAGCCCTCAAACCGCTCGTCGTTTCCGGCCATGACCCGGAGCACCTCGTCCCCCATCTCGATACCGTATTTCTCGTTGATGACCTTTAGTCCCTGAATGTCCGTGACCCACATCACAAAGCTCTCGTCCGGATTCTCGCGCAGATGCTGGGCAACCCGACGGTAAAAGAACTCCTTTGTATAGAGTCCGGTCAGGCTGTCCTTCTCGATGGACTCCAGAATCATTGTCGCCTCGCACAGACGCAGCATACTCCTGATGCGGTTGTGGACAATCGGCCGGCTGACCGGTTTTAAGACAAAGTCCGCAACCCCCAGCCCCAGACACAGCGTCTCCACATCGCTTCTCTTCCCCTGCTCTGCAAAAAAATTGTTTGAACAGACCAGAACCGGCACCCCGCAGTACTGGCGGTCGCGCTTGAGCCGGCGGATCAGCTCATAGCCGTCCATAACCGGCATATCTAATTCCGTCATGATGACCGCGATCTCACTGCAGTGCTCCCCCAGCGCCATGAGGGCCTCCTGCCCGTTGGAGACGGCGAGCACATCAAAAGTCGGCTCTAAGCATTCGCACAGCCGTTCCCGGTCCTTTGGATCATTCTCCACAACAAGAACCGTCCGGTTCTGCAGGTTAAAATTATAGCCCGTGTTCTTCTCAGTGTTGACATTGGCAAAGCCCATCACCGCCCGGTGCAGCGCTCCAACCCCGTCGAGGTTTGCAATCTTGAACCGGTAGCTGTACTCTCTGCCGCCGCGCTCCAGATGGTATTCGTGGGAGTAGGCAAGCACATCCTTCAGCTGCTCCCTCAGATACTCATACCTGGTCACCGCAAGCATCTCCTCGCGGTCCCTCTCGGAGACCACCGAGTTGATATAGGCAGTCATCGCCGCCTCGTAGGTCGGACGCGAGCGGAAGAAATCCCCGAACGCCTCCTCGATTGCCGGACTCATCCGAAACGGGCGCACGAAGTTCCGGTCAAAATCCACATAATAGATCGCCCCGTAATTCTCGGAGAGGCCGCGCAGCAGCTCGTCAAATTGGACATAGCTCTCCTCCAGCCGTTTCCCCGCCTCCCGAAGAAAAACGTATACGAGCTGATGATCGTCCCGGTAATCCTCCGCGGCGATGATCGACAGGCGGATCGGCCGGTACTCCCCGCCAAGCTGGTAGCGGAACTCCGTCTCAAACAGCTCCCTGCCGTGATGCCTGCGGAAAAACTCCGAGACAAAGGGAACATTGACATACTCCCGAACCACCGGCAAATCCTCCGGATAGACATAGCCGCCGGAGACATAGGACTCCCAAAACCCGGAAAGGCCCTCCTTCTCCCCGGAGGATGCCTCATCTTCCCGCCCGGACGGCGTACCGACAAGATAGGTAAAGGTATTATTCGTAAGATCCGCCCAAAGAACCTTGCTGCAATACTTCATCCATAAATCCGATACCGACATGAAACACCCTCCTAACCTCGTTTCTCCTTCTTTTTCTTTTTGATCTGATACATCATCTCGTCAGCCTTGCTGATATAGTAGTCGATCGAGGTATTCTCCTCCTCGCCCGCCGCAAAGACATAGCCGAGACTGGCGGACAAATCCCTCGGCAGACGCCCCCTGCGGTTAAACGCCGCAATCCGCCCCTGAACGGACTTTTTGATCTGCCTCGCCCGCTCGTCGCTCTCACAGCTGCCGACAAGCAGAAACTCGTCCCCGCCATAGCGCACACAGAAAAACGTGTCATCCACACAGGAGTCCTTCATAATGCGCGCCAGCCGTTTGATCGCCTCGTCTCCCATGTCGTGGCCGTAGGTATCGTTGAACACCTTGAGTCCGTCCATATCCGCAAAGAGGAACACCGTCCCGCGCTTATGCTCCATATTTTCCCGCAGGAGCTTCTCCCCGAACTCCTTGATTGCAAACCGGTTGTACACGCCGGTCATGGCGTCCATGAGATACATACTCTGCAGGCGCTCGTTGATCCTTCGGATATAGTCCGACTGGCGGACATTCTCGATCGCCGAATTGACCACGCCCAGCAGATAGAACAGATTGTCGTCCGCGATCAGCTCCAGACCGTCCTCAATCACACAGTAGCCGAAATTGACCCCGCGCAGGTGCAGGGGCGACACAATAAACACATGTCCCCGGCTGTCGTCCTCGATAAAGCCGTCCGGGATAAGCGCGGCAGTATCGATCCTAGACTGCTCATTCTCCGGCGGGCGCCGGTTCCAGAAGAGCAGCCGCATCTCCTTCGGATAGCCTTTGTCCTCCACCCGCCCCTTTTTCTGATAATCGTACTCCTTGTCATAGGTTTCCTCGTCGATCACCAGACAGAAATTGTCAATCGAGAACGAGAGTAAGCCGAAACGCAGTCCTGACACAAGCTGCGCCTCACTCTCTGAGGCGAGAAGCTGCTTTAAAAGAATATTGATGCACCATCTCGCATGCCACTCCTGCCGCTCCTTGGCATGGCGTTTTCTGCGCGCAATGGAATAATTCTCCGCCGGCGCGTAGCAGCCGCAGCTCGTATTCGGCCTGATCCGGTGTTCCGAGTAGACCCGCATATCCACCGGCTTCCCTTCAATAATCCGAAGAAGACACGCCACCGCGTCATAGCCCAGATTCCTGCAGCTCCTCTGCACGCTCGCGACCTCCGGGTAATAATTCTGCCCATAGGGCGAAAAGTCGAAGCCGGTCACGCGAACCTCCTCCGGCACCTGATAGCCGTTGGCCAGAAGCGTCTCAATATAGCCGATGGCCATCTCGTCATTCGCGCAGACCACCGCGTCCGGCGCCTCCAGCCCGTCCTTTTTAAAATCCTCAAAGGCGTGCTGCCCATCCGAATTGACAAAGGAATAATTGCGCACGCGCCGCCCGTCAACCGGAATACCGTGTTTTTCGAGCGCGTCACAGAAGCCCTTCTGTCTCTGGCAGCTCTCAATGTGATCCTCCGGCCCGCCCACAAAATTCAGAGTGCGGCAGCCGTGCTCCTTGATCAGGTGCTCTACCATATCGTACATCGCACGGTAGTTGTCCGTCCCGATAAAATGCTCGCCCTCAAACTCCTGATCCAGACTGATGCAGGGAATGCCGCAGGCCCTCGTCCGCTCAAAAATCTGGTTGATATAGCGTATCGAGCTGACCGAATTCAGCATTAAAAGCACGCCGTCGAAGGCAGATAAATCCGGCAGGCCAAAAATCCGGAACTCGCCCCCGTTGAAATTATCTCCCCCCTCATAGCCCCCGTAGCTGTTAAAAATATAGACATCGGAACCGCTCTCCACCGCCTTCTGACGCATGCCGGCAAAAACACCTCCGACATGCTCACCGCTCCACGGCGAGGAAAACACTGCAATCCTTTTCCCCATATCACATCTCCCCCCTGCGCAAATTATAGTTGGTATTCCACACCCGGATATCATCTCAGGTAATAGCTCTCCTCCGGACCCAGATAGGACTCCGGCAGACGCTGTCCTTCTCTCACCAGAACCAGCTTCTCCAGCACAAAGCCCGGATCGGCCGCCTCCACGCGGATCTCGTTCGTGCCCTCAGAAAGCTGCAGGTCAGTCCCGACTATGCGGATCTGGTCGAGCACCATCCGCGACCAGGACGGGCAGGACGGCTCTCCCGCATGATAGTTCTCCGGAATCAGGGAAACCGTCTTCGGCATCTCAGCGTTCACCGCAACCCTGCAGGTCACATCATGCCCGGCCCTGTGCGGGTTCACCGGCGCCGCGTAGAGCATGAGGCGGTATTCGCCCGGATGCGTGACAAATACGCGGTAAGTCAGGGACGGCGCCTCGGAGGGCGCAAACGTGCGGTTTACCGGAAACGCCTTCATTCCCGAGAGCGTCTTCCCGTATCCGTCCATGCAGACAAACTGCCCCCCACTGCCCGCAAGGTTCTCGGAACAGTGCTCCGCCTCTATAGAAACAATACCACTATATTCCATGAAAATCAAGCCATGGCCCTCCGGAACCTGCACATCGGGTCCCACGACAGGATGCACCCGGATTCTCGCATCCCCGCAGCGCACCACAAAGCCCTCTATCCCGTCATTACAAGACGCCAGCGCGGCCTTCCTCGCATCGCGGTCGATCATCACCGCCAGCGCCTCCTGCTCCTCAAACGTGCCCTCCGTCTGAGAAAAGCTGATCCACGGGCAGCTGCACTCCACCTGATACCGGGCAGGAACCGATCCGGCATTCAGCAGGACAAGCTCCGCCGCCGACACGTCCGGGCGCAGAAAGGCCCGCATCTCAATCACGCGCCCTGTCCAGACACCTCCCGCCGTGACCACGTCGCCGTCATCTTTCGCATATGCCATAATCCGCATCTGATCCACCGGCTCCACCGACATCATCACCGGATAGCGGCACTCCTCGTCGTTCCAGTGGCAGAAATTCACATGCTGCGAGCGTCCCATGCCGTTCCACTTGCCGTCCAGCATCGTGTGCAGATGCTCCGTCAGCTCCCTGTCCCGCCGGATGCACTCCCGCATCATGGCGGCATAGCGGTTTGCCGCGACCACTCCAAGGCCCGCGTAACAGTGGTTGAGCCCCGCGTACAGATTCCACCTCTGCACATTCAGGCTTCCCATCGCCGGATAGTAGACCAGCTCCCAGAAGGCGGCCATGGCCTCCTCGGGGATTTTGCCGCGCACATGCTCCAGTGTCTGCGCAAGCTCCCGCACCTGCGCGAGCACCCGCCCCGCCTCGTTATCGTGCAGGGGATGGTAGACCCCGGGGTTCATCGCCTCCGGCTTGCGGTTGTGCGCGAGCTTCGTGTAGCCGCGCATCACATGCAGGAGCTGCTCCTTTCCCGCCGCGTCCAGCCGGCTGCCGAACTCCCGCTCCACCCATAAGTTGAGATACTCCTCCGGCGCATTTAAATTGCTCACGCCCCAGCGCTCATAGTCGTAGGCCAGATCCATGAAAAAGCTCAGCGGGTACTCCTGAAACTTCAGATCGCCCACATTGACGATCCAGATATCCCGGATGCCGAACTCGTATGCCTTCGTCATCTGGTCCCAGACCTTCGGCAGATGGGAGCTGTTGACCCACTCATAGGAGATCGGCCCCCCGTGGTAGTCAAAATGATAGTACATGCCCCAGCCGCCCTCGCGGTCCTTTAAATCCTCCGTCGGCAGCGTGCGCATATTGCCGAAATTGTCCTCGCATAACATAAAGGTCACGCCGTCCAGCCCGTCCCAGTCGCGCAGGCCGTCATGCTCCCCCTCGTTGCCGTAGAAGTACGCCTCAACCTCTTTATAGAGCGCCAGCATCTGAGGTACCTGCTCCCCGTCCGGGACACACTCGGCAATCAGCTTCCTCTGCTGCGCGATGATGTCCTTCAGAAGGTCAATATTCTGCTTTAAGGACGCCTCCGGCCCCAGCATCGAAGAGTCGCGCTCCCCGCGCATGCCGATGGTGATAATATTCTCGTATTTCCCGCTGCGGAGAAGACCGTCCCTCCAATAGCGCAGAAGGCCCTCGCGGTTCGTGTAGTAGTTCCACTCGTTGCCGTAAACGCTGTCCGCTCCGCGCACCTTATCCCACTCCTCGCTGTGGCGCAGGCAGGGCTCATGGTGCGAATTGCTCATGACCACGCCGTACTCGTCCGCGAGTATGGCGTTCGCCTCCCCCGGCCCGTCCAGGGTAAAGGACGAGGTCCACATCGCAGGCCACAGATAGTTGCCCTTCAGGCGCAGGAGCGTCTCAAATATCAGATCATACATCTCGGCCGTAAAGCCGTCGAAATGTTCAAATGTCCAGTTTCCGAACGCAGGCCACTCATCGTTGATGAAAAACCCGCGGTATTTGACGGAGGGTTCCTTCGATACCATCGCATCACCGGCGGAGAACACCACGGTCTCCCTCCTCGCCGGAAGCACATCGGCAAAAGTCACCCAGGGCGAGACGCCCATCAGCTCCGAAATATGAAACAGGCCGTAAATCGTCCCCCGCTTGTCGCTTCCCGCGACTACAAGAAGCGTAAGCTCACCGAGCTCCGTCAACTGAAACGAAAAGCACTCGCGCTTTCCGCGGACCGGCGCGAAATCCAATCCCTCAAGCTCCTCCAGAAGCCTGCTCTTTCCGAGGGTTCCCGCCACCACCAGAAAACGGCTGCCCCTCGCGTCCGCCATCTGTTGCAGCTCCTTTCGCGGACTCTCCCCCGCAATGAGCTCCAGAGCCGGGCAGACGGATGTCACCCGCTCCACATCCTGACAAACCTTGCGCGCGATCTTCACCACGCCGCTGTATGCGCACTCCTCAAGAACAAAAGCCGCACAATTCCCCTCCCGATACAATACAAATTCTTTCATTTTATTCTCCTATCTGATTCGTTCCATCATCATCCCACGCCCGCAGCATCTCCTCCGTCATATACCTCCGGAGCACCCGTTCCATCAAAAGACTGTAGACAAACAGGCACACACCCGGCATCACGACCACGCAGACCGGGAAAACCGCCATCAGCACCAGCCCCGCAAGCGTCAGCGCGATCAGCGCCAGCGTGGTGAGAAAATGCCGGAAGGTGGCAAACAGCGCAAACTTAAACAGCACGCCCCGCCTCATCACAAAGCGCGACAGCGCCGCGTAGGTGTGAAGGCTCAGGCCGATTACAACCAGAAACAGCGCCGTGTAGACGAAGAAAAAATTGAACGCCAGCGCCTTCGTCTCCAGCGACTGAAAGCTCGCATAGATATTAAAAGCCAGAATCCCCTCCGCAATGAGATAAATCAGGTTGAACAGCAGGGAATCCGCAAAATTATCCCGAAACGAATGAAAAAACTCCCGAAGCAGCGTTCCCCGCTGCCGTCTCACCACCTTGGCGACCGTGTAGTACGCCGCCGTCGTGGAGGCCCCGATGGTCACCACCGGAAGGCAGCACAGCAGCCACAGAAAGCTGATCAGGCAGACATCGGACACTCTGGTCAGAAACCCCATAAAGCCGCCGTCTATCCGCAAAAAATTACCCATGCCAGATCTCCTCTAAGTCAAAGTACGGGGTGGTATCCGGAACATACCACCCCGCAGAAAAAAGTGTTTAAATGTTATGAACCACTATTGGCCGCGTCAATGTAAGCCTTCCACGTATCGCGGATCGACTCGGCCTGGGCCGCAGGCGTGTTCTCCTTATTGATTGCCCAGAAAAAGTCATCGCCGACCTTAATGCCCGGAATAAAGCCGTGCATCATCATGACCGTGTTCTCACCCATGTAGCCAATCGTCTCCTCAGGAGCCTCCATGTCGCAGAAATTGTTCACGAAACTAGCATAGTAGTCGCTGTAGTCCTCGTACTCCGGAACCGGATTGTAGTAAAGGCTGTAAGCGAAGGCGATCTTTCTCGCTCTGTCCTCATCGTAGCACGCCGGGATCACATGGATATTATCCTGCATCAGGTCTACATAGGTGGTCGCCTTCGGTCCCATCGGGAACGCGACGAATCCGAACTCATCCTCCATGTCGCTCAGATCCTGGCCGGCAGCATAGGCCTGCTGAACCATGAACGCCGCGCCGCCGCTCTTGAACTCATTCCAGAAATAATCCCAGGTCTGATCCGGAGTCTCGGTATCCGGGTTCGGCTTGTTGAAGCGCTCCCTGATGTCGACTGCCCAATTCATTGCCTCCAGCGTGTTCTCGCTCTCCAGCTCATAGGTGAACTTGCCGCTCTCATCCCTGCCGACGAGGTTGCCCATATTGGATGCAATTGCGATCTCGTTTAAGGAATTTGCCTCCAGGAAACCGTACTGGTCGATCACGCCGTCCGCGTCGGTATCCTTCGTGAGCATCTCCAGATACTCCACAAACTTATCCCAGGTCCACTTGTGCTCTCTCTGGAGCTTATAGATCTCCTCCGGATCGATGCCGTTTTCCTTTAAGACTCGCTTGTTGAAGTAGACGCCGGTTCTCGGCTCGTGGGACATCTTTCTCATCATGTAAGACTTGCCGTCCTTCGTACCGAATTCCTTGACGGTCTGATCCCACTTCTCTCCGCTCATGTCGATGGTGTCGAGCGAGGAGAGATCATAATAGAGTCCGGCATTCATCTGGCTGAACAGCTCGCCCGCGATGCGCAGGGTGAAGACATAGTTCTGGTCGTCCCCGCCGGTGGTCACGTAGCTCTCCAGATCGGTGAACACATCGCCCCAGCCGGAGATCGACTGCTCCTTGATGGTAAACTTGTAGGTCTCCTGAATCCAGTCGCGGTACTCCTTCTGCGCCTGCTCATATCCGTTCAGCTGTTTGTCCGGATCCGGATCCTTCGACCACCAGTCGCGGATGATGATGTCCATTCCGCCGAGGTCGTAGGGCTGCCCGGTCTTCGGGTCGTTCAGCACCGTGTAGGCGTCGGGACCGCTCTCAGTCTCACTGTCGCCTCCCGTGTTGTTCTCGGAATTGTTGCCCGGATTCTGGCTGTCGCCGCTGTTTTTCTGTGTGTCGTCTTCCTTGCCGCCGCACGCAGCGAGACCGAGGGTCATGCTTGCGGTCATCAGGAGAGCAATTACTTTCTTATAATTCTTCATTTTTTCCTCTTTTCCTCCTTCTTGTTCTTGAATTTATATACAACTGCGCCTCGCCCGCCGTGGTGGGACATCTTCCGGAAATGCCCGCCAGCAGGCAGAATGCGCAGGGTATATCACATCTTGATACCCGTGCTGCTTAAGCTCTCCACAAAGCCCTTCTGCGCGAAGAGATACAGGAGCAGGATCGGGGCGATCACCATCAGGGTAGACGTCGCGATGATGCACTGGGTATAGCCCACCGATGCGCCCGTTCTGTGCAGGGTGTAGATCAGGTAGTTGCCGAGACGGTCCGCCACCATGCCGAGCTGTCGGGAGAGCAGATTGATGTTCCCGAGGAACATGTTCGAGTAAAAGCTGTCCGTCCACTGCCACACGAAGGCAAACAGGAAACAGGACGTCAAAATCGGCTTCGCGTCCGGCAGCATGATCTGCGCGAAGGTGCGGAAGGTGCTGCAGCCGTCCACATAGGCCGCCTCCTCAATCTCCTTGGGGATATTGCGGAAGAACTGGCGGATCATAAAGATGTAGAGGCCGTTCTTTAAGCCCATGCACCCGGCGCTCATCAGGTAATAGGGAACCAGCGACCCTCTCAGGTTGATGGGATGCCCCAGGATCAGGTTAAACAGGCCGAATACGTCAAAATAGTTAAAGTGCAGCAGCAGCGAGGTCGAGATCGTCTGCGGCGGAACTACAATCACCAGCATCACGCAGGCGAACCATAATTTCTTGAGCGGAAACTCATAGCGTGCAAAGCCGTACCCCACCAGCGTGCAGACAAAAATCTGCACGATTGCCACTGTCAGGGAGATCAGTATCGTGTTCCCCAGTGTCTTCCAGTAATCCATAAACATGCCGGCCAGCCGGTAGTTGGCGTCCGTCAGATGCTCCGGGATCACGATGACCATCGGGTTGTAGAGATCCTGCTCTTCCATCAGGCTGACGCTGATCTTGTTTAAAATCGGCTGCAGAATCAAAAAGCACATGCCAAAGAGCAGCATAAAACGGATAAAGCTCCAGCCGATCCGCTTGCAGTCCTGCTTAAGCAGCATTCCCCCCGCCTTGCGGTTTCTCTCGAGATACGCGTGCATCCTGCCTTTTCGGTTTTCTTTCTTCGCTCTACTCATAGTAATAAACCCCCTTCGATATCAGCAGCGAGCTTATGCCTATGATTGCGATTACAATGGCAAAGTAGGCCCAAGCCATCGCGGAGGCAAAGCCGTAATCCATATTCACGCGCATGGTTTCCGTGATCTTTTCCATCAGCTTATTGTCTGTTCTCATACAGAAGTCCACAATCGTGTAGACCCAGTTCACGAGGAGCAGAGGGCTGATCATCGGGAAGGTGATCTTCCACAGGCACTCCCAGCTCGTGCAGCCCTCGATCGCCGCCGCCTCGTACATGCTCGGCGAGATGGTCTGCAGCCCGGACAGGAAGATGATGATCTGGATGCCGGAAGCCAGCGCCACGTCGTAGATGCCGTCCACCACCTTAAAGATCGTCTCAAACGCCTTGGTTCCCACGCCGCTGGTCGTCAAAATTGTCTGGATCGTGTCTGTGATGCTGACCCCGCTCATGGAACTCTCCACCGTGTCCGCGATGCTGTTCATCAGCGTATTGCTGGTCTCCACTCCGATGATGACGCCGGAGGAGAGGATTACGGGCAGGAAGAAGATCGCCCGCACCAGCGCCCTGCCCTTAAATTTCTGGTTGAGGATCAGCGCCACAAAAAAGCTGAAGACGATGATCGCCAGCGCATTGTAGGACATGCGCGAAATCTCCTCCACCAGGAGGCGGTTGAACTTTGTGTCAACCATAAACGCCTGCCGGTAGTTCGAAAAAATGGGTGACAACAGGTTAAACTTGTATCCCGCCGCGCTGACATCCACCTTGCAGAAGCTCATGTAGAGCGACTGCGCCAGCGGCTGCACCATAAACGCGAGAAAGCCGATGATGAAAGGCAGGATGAACAAGTAGCCGGAAACCGCCTTTCGCCTCTGAAGCCCCCTAAGTTTCTTTTTCCCTTTCTTTTGCCCTTTCATATGAACAATCCTTTCTTAAATCTTGGTCGATCCCTACTTCACCACATAATCCCTGGCGGAAAGCTTCACGCCGTCGCCCGTCGTATAATCGTCATAGCGGTAGTTGACGTACACCTTCGTGCCGTCCTCGTACACCGTGAGCGAGACGTCCTTATCCAGAACCTGATGCCCGGTGATCCGCTGGTTGAAGGTATGCCCCAGCGCATCCTCATACTTCCGGTAAATCTCTAAGAATTTATCCTTCCAGCCGTCATAGTTTGCACCGAAATACTGCGTGTAATAGGTATTCTGTAATTCCGTGATCGGAGCGTCCATAAAGGTCACATAGAGTCCCGCGCCGTACTCCGCCGACCGCAGTACCTCCTCCTCGCAGTTCTCAGCGAGGTTTAAGGGCTGGCCCGCGTAGCTGACATTGCCGTGAATCGCGATCTGGTAGAACGGCACCTCCTCGTCGATAATCCCGTAGCCGCTGCCCTTCAGATCCATGTTGACGATCTGATCCGCCGCGCCAAGGGCATAGTCGTTGCCCGAATTGATCATAATCTTTTTGCCGGCCTCGCGAACCGCTTCGAGCTTCTCGATCTGCTGTTTCGCCGCCTCCTGCCTGCTCACATGCTCCTTCTCGCTGTAGTTGCCGGAAAGCTGGAACCCGATATCCGAAAAGGATACGCCGTCCGCGCCGTAGGTGTCCGCCGCCTTCGCGAGGGTGTCAATCGCGCTGTATATTTTCGCCGGCCTCAGCAGATAGTAGGTATCCATCCAGTCCTGCTCGGCGTACTCAATCGGATCAAAGGGCAGAAGCTTCACGCGCTTCTTGTTCACCAGCGTCGCCGCGTCCCTCGGCGCGAAAAATCCGTTAAATATATTACTCTTGTAAACATAGTTGGTCACGCCGTTCAGATAGAGGTCGATATCGTTTTCATCCGCATAGGCGGTCAGCGCCTTTAGGTTCTTTTTGCCGCCCAGCCCGCTCACCAGCTTCACCTTGGACAGGTATTTCTGGCGGACGCCGCCGTTCATCCAGCCGCTCAGCTTGGCGGACATGTTCTCCACGCCCTCCGCGTCCAGATCCGCGAGGATCTCCTGCGCCTCCTTGTAGGTCGTCACCTGCCTCGGCCGGGAGACCGGTACTCCGAGGATCTGCTTCACCTTGTCAATCGCCCCGACGAGCTCCACCGTCACCGGTACCGTTCCATCCTCCTGCTTCGCAAAATCCTCCCCGAGCTGTTTCTCCAGATAATCGTGGTAGACGTTTGCCATATCCACATAGCTGCTAGAGTCCACAAAACGGTAGCGCTGCACAAGATTCTCCTTCGGGAGCTCCGCTTCATAGCGGAACATGTCGCCGTTGACTCGGTTTCCGACATTCACGCGCTCCCTGTGCTGGAGCCTGTAGGAGACGTTCACATAGTTGTAGCTGTTTAAGCGCCCGCTGATGTCCGCGTTGACGGATGCGTAGGCCTTTCCGTCCTCCAGCATGCACAGGTAGGAGGAATTCCCCTTTGCCATGCCGAAGACCCCGAAATAGGTCCGGGTCTCGTGCACCAGATAATCCCGGAGCACTGCCCGATCCCAGCCGTACATATCCGCGTAGTAGGGATTCTGTGCGCTCTTGCCGTTGTTGAAGTTGATGATGGCTCCGCCGCCCTCCGGGACGAACAGAAAGCCCTCCTCCTCTGTCGTGCCTGCGCCGAAGTAAGGCAGAAGGCTCAGGGAGTACACCGGGTAGTCCGTCTTGTGCTCGATCTCCTCCATCGGCACCTCCACCACCAGATCCTCGCCGTCCAGGCGGTAAGAGACCGCCACGTTGAAGACCGGCCTGTCGTTTGAGGTCTCAATGTTGAACTCCTCAATCTCCTTGCGGTACTCCTCCTCGGTGTATCCTGCCTCCGCGAACTGGGTCTCAAAACGCCCCTTGACATTCTCGCCCGCGCTTTCGCTCAGCACGTAGAGAACCTCCGTCTCCAGAGCCGGGTATTTCTCCAGCAGCTGATCCTTATCGTCCTTGGGGCCGAGATTGTTGATGTCGTACTTCGTATAGTAATCGCGCATCAGGCGGGTCGCCGTCTTCTCCATCCCGCTCTGCAGCTCCTCCATCCGCGACGCCCGGATGACCATCGGGACGATGTACTCCTTCTGCACCTTTCCGATGGTGTAGGTCACCTTCACGGCATCGTCCGTCTTCTCAATGTTGTAAAGCTTGCCCTCAATGCTGTACTGGTAATTGTCCAGCTGAGTGTCCAGTCCCGTCTGCGTGCTGTAGGTCAGAAGCAGCGTGGACTTCAGGCCGTATTTGATGGCAGGCAGCGCGATCGGATCATTGTCCGCATCCTGCGGGTTGGAATACCAGACCTGCCCGCTGGACTTGTTTGTCACGGTAAACTGGGTGGTCGTGGCGTCCATCACAAATTTCAGGTCGCTGTTCTCGAGGACAATCTCCCCCTCCGGCCCCTCGTAGCGGTGGATGTCAATGTTCTCCTCCACCTCCTCCGACGGCGGCATCAAAACCACCACCAGCGCGACGATCCCGATGACTGCCAGCATGATAAGGGCCGGGAGCATGCTCATTAAGCGCTCCTTCAGGTTCTCCGTAAATTCACTCTTTTTTGCCGTTCTATCTCTTTTCATTCCCTCTCCCCCTCGTCACATCCGGTACATAATTTCCTGCACGATGGAAACAAAGTATCCAATACCCTGACTGATCATGCTGAAGAACAGGAGCAAGATGAATACCATGACCGCCATCGCAAACAGGGACGCAATGATAAAGAAGAGCGTCTTTGCCATCGTAAACTCATGGATCTCGAGCATCGCGCAGACAATCAGCGCCGCACACCAGAAGAGGGCCACATTGGCGAGGACGCCGTAAAACGCGGCCTCATCCCTCGTTACGATGTTGCTCAGGATAATCAGCGGAAACTGAATCAGTGCGTAGGGAGTCAGCGCGTAGGCAACGCCCATGTAGACCTGCCCCAGCCTGCCCTTCCCGTCAAACAGTGTCGTCAGTCCCCAGTTACCGACGCAGAACAGCGCCAGCGGGAAGAGGATGCTCGCGATGTAGAGGAAAATATTGATATTTTCCCAGTACACCTGTATGAACAGAAAGCTGGTAAACTGCAGGGACATTATTCTCGCAAGCACGGTCAGAAAAACAATGGTGTTCGCCGCTGCCATCGACCCGCGCTTTTCGTGGGTCAGATCCCAGAATCCGTCGAAGGGGTGCGAAATCACATAGAGCGCATATCTCAGTGTCTTGAAATAATGGCTGTACGTCTCTTTATTTTTCAGTGAAGCTAACATATCGGCCTCCAATCCGTCAGGTTTTGAAAATATCTGCAGTGTCAATTTGGAACTTGATTTTCCTGATCTTTCCGATCAGCAGCGGCAGGATAAACACAAGGAAAAACACGAGGAAAATCCAGCCGATATTCTTTTCCACCCACAGCTTCCGGTACTGCTTGAAGGCCTTGGAGTAGTTTCTTGTATCCCATTTCAGTTTGAAATACTCCATCGCCTCCCCGTACTGCTCCTGACGCATCAGGGCTCTTCCGATGCCGATGTAGGCCTGATCGTAATTGCCGTCCAGCTCCATGACCTTCTTCCATGTCTCGCCGGAGGTGTCGTAGTCGCCGGCATTGTACTCATCATAGGCCTGATAGACCAGGCGGCCGAAGGTATTCGGGGTAAACAGGGTAACGCTCGCGTCCGTGTAGTCGAGAACCAGCAGGTCGTTGCCCATGTGGTCGATGGCCGCGGGGAGACGGAAATAACCGTCCTGATTGCCGTTGCCGCCGAAGGCGAACAGCAGATTGCCCTGCTCGTCGTAGCCGAAGATTCTCCCACGCACCTTGTCGAGGATATAGTAGATGCCGTTATCCAGTGCCGTGACATCCGTGATCAGCGACGGGCCTTCGTAGCCGCCAGCCTTATCCCAGTACCAGTCGCCGATGACATAGTTGTTGCCGTTTTCGATCAGGATGTTCTTGCCCAGCAGATTCAGCCTCCGGACCGGGTCCTCGCCGCCGCCCTTCACGCCGTTTGCAGTCACGTTCGTCGTGCAGGCAAAGATGAAGCCCTCGCTGTCCATGTAGATATTGTCGTACTCGGTCGGGACAAAGTTCTCCATCGCGGCGCGCTGCTCCTTGGTCGCGAGCTTCTTCCAGATGTAGTCCGCTATGCTGTAGGTGACCTCGCTGGCGCCGTGGAACCCGATAAAGGAACCGTCCGCCTCGTACTTGATCAGACCCTTGTTGATATTGTCCGCGATGCAGTAAACTCTGCCCGCATCGTCCACCACGAGCTTATTCGGGAGGAAGGGAAGGGACTGGTCAAAAGTCTCGTCCTCCGGCTTGGAAAACTCCATGATATAGGTGAGGTCGTTATCCAGCTTCAGGATGCGGTTGTTTCCCTTATCGCAGATGTAGATGTAGCCGTCCTCTGAGACAAACACGTCGGTGGGCCCGGAGAGCCCGCGCTCGTTGACCGGCCCGTGAATCCGGTCAATCGTGCGGATGAGCTGGAACTTCTCGGTGCTGACGCGCTCGACCTCCAGAATCCGGTTGTTCCCGGTATCACAGATGTAAACCTTCTTTCCGCGCACAAACATGCCGGAGGGGGACTTGAAACCGTCCTCGAGACCGATGTCCACCGCCGTGTAAACGCCCGCCACATCGTAGGCGTTCGGGCAGTACTGAATATCGCCCCAATAATCGTAATTGTAGGTGTAACCCTTGACCCACGCATCCTCCTGCGCATACACCGTCTCGGATGCTGCCAGAACGGACCCCAGCACAGTCAGGGCAAGCACTAGATTCAGATATCTTTTTTTCTTCATGCCTCGTCCTCCACTCATCAATCCTTCAGTCCGGAGCTCGCCATGGTCTCCAGGATCTGGCTCTCCGACAGTATAAAGATCAGAATCGGTATGATCATGACGACCACGGTAACGGCCGCCGCCTGTCCGGTTCTCGCAATACCGCCGCCCTGTACCTGCCGGAGGGCAAGCACGAGGGTCTTTTTCTCCTCCGAGTAGATATAGGTAGAGGCCGGGTTGTTCCAGAGACCCTGCACGGAGAAAATGATCAGGGTCAGCCACGCGGGCTTGACATTCGGCATCACGATCTGCATGAAGATTCTCCCGAGGCTTGCGCCGTCGATCCGCGCCGCCTCAATCAGTGACATCGGGATGCCCTCCATGAACTGTTTCATAAGGAAAAGTCCCATCGGCGCCCCGAATGCCGGTATGATGATGGACCAGTAAGTATCCACCCAGCCGAGCTTGCTGATGATGATGTAGTTCGGGATGGCGGTGACATAGCCGTTGAACATCAGCGCCGTGACGATGATCGAGAAGAACTTCGCCCCGCCCGGGAAATCGTACTTGGACAGCACGAAGGCGCCCATGGACGCGATGATCAGATGCCCGGCGGTTCCTAAGGCCGTCATGAACACGGTGTTAAATATGTACCGCGAGAAGGTCACCCAGGATTTGCTCATGGTCACAAACAGATCCGAGAAGTTATCCAGCGTAGGGTTTCTCGCCATGATGGTCGGCGGATATTTAAACAGCTCATCCAACGGCTTCAAGGACGACTCAATCGCGTACAAAAGCGGGATGAACATCGCCACAGCGATCAGAAACAGCCCGAGATAGATGAAAAAGTCTCCCGCGATGGAACGGTTCGGCTTGCGCCTTTTGATTAATTTTTTCCTGTACTCTTTTTCTTTTTCTACTTTTACTCTTCTACTCATATCAGGTTCCCACTCTTCTCAACAGATTTTGAATTGCCTTGTTACACAATATCATGACTAAGAACAACAATGTTGCGATTGCGGACGCATAGCCCATTTCAAATCTCGTGGAACCGTAGTCTATAAGGTGAGTAACAACGGTCCGCGCCGCGTAGTCCGTACTCGGGAAACCGCACAGCGCCATGGTCACGTCGGCGACGCCGAAGGCCTGAGTGATGGACATAACCGCGCCGAACATCAGCATGGGCCTCATGTTCGGGAGTGTGATGTACCACAGCTCCTGCCAGCGGTTCTTGACTCCGTCCATGTAGCCCGCCTCGAACTGGGATTTGTCCACGCCCTGCAGGCCTGCCACGAAGGAGAGGAATCCGGTTCCAAGGCTCATCCAGAGGATGACGACCATACAGATCGGCATCATGTATTCCGGGTTTGTCAGCCACAGGATCGGTCCGTCGATAATACCCATGTCGATCAGCATCGCGTTCAGCCATCCGTATGCGTCGCCGCGGAAGATGATTCCGAAGATCATGTAGACGTTTCCCGCGATGGACGGCGAGTAGAACACGATGACGGCGATGGTGCGCAGCCACCGGGGAAGCTCGTTGATCAGCCATGCGAAGAGGAAGGCGAGGATATATCCCAGCGGTCCCGTTATGACGGCGATCATGAAGGTGTTTTTGATAGCCGTGATAAAGATGTCGTCCTGCAGGATCAGGTTGATGTAGTTCTGGAGGCCGATGAATCTCGGCGGCTCCAGAATGTTATAGTATGTAAAGCTAAAGAAAATGGACGTACATACCGGAAGTATAAAGAATGTAATAAAAAGGATTGCGTAGGGAGCCAGAAACAGGTAGCACCCCTTGTTTCGCTTTGCCTTTTGCACGGCGACCTTAAAATTGTGCCGTTTCAACTGAAAATATTTTGCTATGTACTCTCTCATCACAATCCCCCTTACTCATCAACCTGCAAGCCGAACTCGATCCGTTTCTTCTTGAGCTCCTCATCGATCTTGATCGCGTAGTCCAGAAGAGTCTCTCTGGGATCATCCTTCTGGTTGATCACCTTCCGGACAGCGTTGGAGACATGTCTCGGCGTGTAGTAGCCGCCAGCCACCTCGCGGAATCCGACTGCATACTCCCACTCTCCCTTAAGGATCGCCACATCGTCCGCGCTCCATGCGAGCTGGTCGAAGGCCTCCCGGTTGGCGGTGGCGTAGCGCGCACTGGAGCCGAGCAGGGCCTCCATCTCGCGGCCGAACCGCACCTGCGTGTCAGTCTGGGCCCACCACTTCATGAACTCCCATGCGTTCTGTTTGAGCTGCTCGCTCTTCGTCCGGATCATCATGGTACAGGTACCGTTGGAGAACACGGAGCGGTCGATGGAGCCGTCCTCCTTCTCCGTGCCGGGAATCAGGGTGAAATCCCAGAGTCCCCGGATCTCGGGCGCCGAAACCACCAGCGTATTATATGTCGTATAGTTCGCAATTCCGATCGGCATCTCGCCGGAACGGAACCGGCTGACAAAGTCGTAGTCCGTCGGCATGCCGTAGTCCGTATAGTAGCTGGTGAAGTCCGCGAAGGCCTTCACGCCCTCCTCACTGTCGATGATCGTCGTCATGCCGGCGTCGTCGTAAACCTCCCCGCCATACTGGTAAAGCAGCGTGTAGAACAGGGACAGATCCGGCAGCTGCGCGTTGGTCGGAGACGGGAAACCGACGGTCAGGTTGTTGCCCTGAATGGTCGGAAGCAGGGCGATCAGATCATCCCAGGTCTGCGGCACCTCAAGTCCGAGCTGCTCCAAAACATCCTTGCGGTAGAACATGACGTTGTAGGTCTGTGTCTCGGGCATCGCGTAAAGTCCGCCGTTGTACTCATACTGGCGGTACGCGCTGGGATAGAACACCTTGAGCGCGTCGTCGCAGCCTTCAAACTGCCGCAGATCCTCCGCCGCGTTTCGCAGCGCGTAGTTGACCGGCTGATCCGCGCCCACCGAGATTACGACGTTCGGCCCGCGCCCTGCCACAACCGCGTTGAGGAGCGCTGTCGCGTCCACGATCTCCACGTTGACCTTGACTCCCGTCTTGGGGATGAAGGTGTCGTCCACCATGGATTTCAGGACGGTTCCCTGATCGCGTCCGACAGTGGCGGATGTTGCGACCCAGACCTTGACGACCTCCCCGTCCTTGTCGTCGTACACGTCCCCTACTGCATCGTAGTCCACGGTGAAGGAGGCGACAAAGGATTTGACCTCATGTACGATTTTATCCCACGCGTTGGCGGAATCCTTCGGCACCTCAGCGCCGCTTCCGGTCACCATGATATAGTCGATATCGAGCTTGCTCTCGCTCATGTTCAGTATGGTGGTTCCAAGGGCCGTAATGTTGTCCTTGAAGGCTATGAAGTTGGATGTGATTTTTTCCGGGCGCTTCACAAAGGTCTCAAGCTGGCGGGCCAATGTCTGCGCCGATGCGATCTTGTCAGCCTTCTGTCCCGTATAATTGACCACGTCGTCGATAATTTTGTACAGGCGGCGGCTCTCGATATCCATGGCGTCGATGACCTCCGGGTACATCTTCTCCACATGATAATCGCGGTTGCTGTCCGGAGTCGCGCCCGTGTACACCAGAATCCTCCGATAGATCTGGTTCAGGCGGAAGGTGCTGTCCTCCATCTCCTCGAGAATCGGTCCGATGTCGCCCAGCGTCGCCTCCAGCCGCAGCGTGTGCGTGCCCGCCGTGAGGTAAAACTCATAGGGGGTTCCCTCCCCGTCCGACAGCGTCATAACCTTCCAGTCATTGTTGTAGTCGAAGGCGATGGTCTTGGCCTCCTCGAAGGGAATCACGCCGTCTATGTAGAGCGTTCTGGCGGAAACGCTGCCTCTGGCATAGTTCTGCCGCCCTTTCACGGTGATGTTGTAGTAGCCGTCCTTGGGAACCTCAACGTCCCACTGAATCCACTGGCCGGCCTGGCTCCACGGATCGCCGCCGATATAGTTGAGTATGGTGGCAGTCACACTGTACGGGTCGGTCGTGGCTGAAGCCCGGTCATATCTGGCGTACAGCGACGGCTCCGACCGGAGGGAAGCCTCCTCTCCCTGCAGCTTGCGGGAAAAGTCGGACACATCCGAGCCTGCGGGCTGCGCCTTGCGGTAATCCGCGTAGCTCATCATATCCTCAACCGGGGTGAGGGAGAGCCTGCGCATCACCATCGGCTCGTTCACCGCCACAAGGGTGATCTCGTTCTCGCCCTTGTCGAAGTAGAACTGGTACGGCTCCGTGATATAGCCCATATCATCCTTAAAGTAGGAGCTCTGCCAGTAATATTTTTCGATCTGCGTCGCGCGGATCTCATTGCCCTGATTGTCAACCTTCGGCTTGGCCGCGTCCGTCCATAGCCGGGAGAAAGCGAGATTTCCGGAGTCGGTGAAGGGCCTCTCACCGTTGATCAGAAACTCGCGCTCGATGGTGACGCCGCGGCTCTCCACAGGTATGTACTCGAGATACATATTGTAGAAACCGGCCTCCGGCACATTCACCTTCCATGTCACGGTGGATTCGTCTCCGGTGTAGAGCGCTTCCGCCTCGCCCTCATAGTTTTTCTCAACTCTGACATCCTCTCCCTCGGAATACTGGAGAAGGTCTACCTCCACCTCGTTTTTCGGGTGCGCAGCATCCGCATGATTCCCGATATACCCGGAGTAGGTTCCCTCGCGGTTCAGCCCCTCGACGTCAACGGAAAGGTTGTAGCCCTCATACTTTTCCGAAAAGTCCGTCTTGGGGCGCAGGGAACTTACGCCGACGAAAATGAAGATGACTGCAAGAATTGCAACAACAATACCCAATCCCTTTAAGACCGCCTTATTCATAATACCTCCTAAAATCATACGACATTATTTACATATATTATAATATTTACACAAAACCCACGCCTATCAGTTATTGCTCAATCAACATTCAAATCTGTCCC
>CAZNQZ010000005.1:0-1172 GCA_964575245.1 uncultured Lachnobacterium sp.
GTCGGATTTCGTCAGAATTATGTGTAAAAACATCCTTGAAAAACTCTGAATAATGTGTAATACTGATGTTAAACCCATTGGAAGGAGGAGATTCCATTGAAACGCAATGCAATCCAAGACCTGAAAAGCTGGAAAATCAGTGAGGAACGCAAGCCCATGATTTTAAAGGGCGCGCGCCAGGTCGGCAAAACATGGCTTATGAAAGAATTCGGCAGGAGCTGCTACGACAGTTTTGCCTACTTTAACTTCGACGAGGAGGACGAGTTAAAATCCATCTTTGAAACCAACAAAAATCCGCACCGGGTGATTGAGCTTCTCTCCATGATCTCCGGCGAAAAAATCCTTCCGGGCAAAACACTTATTATTTTCGATGAGGTTCAGGAATGCCCTGAAGCGCTGAACTCGCTTAAATATTTCAAGGAAAAGGCCAATGATTACCACGTCATTGCCGCAGGCAGCCTGCTGGGAACGCTTCTCGCTCAACCGAAGTCTTATCCGGTTGGCATGGTAAATCTGCTTGAAATCCTCCCGCTGACCTTTGACGAGTTCCTTCATGCGTCGGATGCGGCTCTCTATGACTATTATGTAAGCATTCAGAAGAATCAGCAGATCGAGGATATTTTCCACAATCGCCTGCTTGAGGCTTATAACTACTATCTGATCATCGGAGGTATGCCGGAATGTGTCGCCTCATGGGTGAAATATAAGGACCCGATGAAAATATCCAAAATACAACAGGAGCTGATTGAGGTCTACGAGAATGACTTTTCCAAACACAACGGAAAGGTAAACAGCGGGCGCATCCTCATGGTTTTCCGCAGCATTGTCGCGCAGCTTGCCAAGCCCAACGAGAAATTCATGTACGGTGTTGTGCGGGAAAGCGGTCGGGCGCGTGATTTTGAAGAGGCCATTGAATGGCTTGTCTCAGCCGGCATGCTCAACCGTGTTTACAATGTTTCAAAAACGGAGCATCCCCTTTCGGCCTTTGACCGGCTGGACCAGTTTAAGCTCTTTGTGTTTGACACCGGGCTGCTCAAACACATGGCAGGTATTGACAACAGCGCAATCCTTTTGAAAACGGACTACCAATTCAAGGGACCGCTGACGGAAAACTACTGTTTACAACAGTTGAAGGGACAGTTTGAAATCGACCCCCGCTACTTTTCCGATAA
>CAZNQZ010000005.1:1182-21974 GCA_964575245.1 uncultured Lachnobacterium sp.
TTCAATACGGCACAGGGATTATCCCCATTGAGGTAAAAAGCGGAGAGGACAAATCCGCCCCCTCCTTCAAAAAATATATTGCCGACCACCAGCCCGAACGCGCGCTCCGCTTCTCAAAACGCATGCTTCGGAGAGATGGCCATATCACAAATCTGCCCCTATACCTTGCCCGAAAAACAAGGGAATTGTTACTTTAAAAGGACGCGCTGATATCCTCCAGCTTGCGCAGGATGTCCCAGACATAGGGGCCGTTCGCACCGAGCTGGTCCATATTGCTGAGGATCTCCTTCTTCATGTCGGAAAGAGTCGTGATATTGTATTCGATCCGCTCCCGCAGCTTCTGCCTGCGCGTGATGAGATCATGCTTTAACTCAACCATCTCCCGCGGGTCGATAATCGCGTTCGCGTGGTTTTCCCAGACCTTCGGGTCATACAGATGGCGCTCCTGCAGGGACGCGATCAGCTCCCTTGTGCTCTCCTCCAGCCGGTCATTGTTCTGGCGCTGCCGCTCCCGCTCCCGCATTTCCTCCAGATACAGGTCGTACAGATGCGAAAGATCCTTGGAGCCCTTGGTATGGTACTTCTCACAGGTGTAATCCAGGGCGTTTTTGATATTGACGTACTTGATCTTCACATGGTTCTCCAGCGTGACCGCGCGGTTTTTGTTGACCTCTGCCTGCCGGACATCCTTGACCGCGTCCTGATAGCGCACAAGGATAAAGACGCCCAGAACGGCGGCCAATGCCGTGCCGACCAGCATCGGGACCCGCGAACCGTGTCCCGTGACGAAACCGAGAATCAAAAAGAGCACGGAAAGCGTGGCGTAGACAGCGAGCAGATAGACCGAGAATTTGCGCATCAGCCGCACCTGCCCACGCCCTTCCGAGCGCTGCATCGACCACTGCAGCTTTTCCCCCTCCAGATAGCTCATATCCTTCTTGATCGCGTCCAGGTAGGTTTCATTGGCCTGCATGCGCCTGATAATTCCCGGAAGCTCGTCCTCCTCCGCCTGAAGCTGGGCAAACTGAGTCTCCGAGAGGCGTTTCTCGGTCTTTAGAAACTCCGAGCGCTCCTTCTCCAGCTTCGCCACCCTGGTGGCGCAGTCGACGAGCGGTGCCTTCTCCTCCTTCGTCAGATTCTCTATGACCTGAATATCGTTGAGATAGTTTGTCACGATCTGATATTCCGAACGCGTATCCTCAAGCTCCCTGGAGATGTCAATCATCTGCTCGCACAAATCCACCACATCGTACTGGTTGTCCTCCGATCTCCAGATCCGCCGGAGAGGCTCGGGCTCCGTGCGCGGTTTTTCCTCTGCCAGGCTCGCGTAGCGGGTGCTGGCCGCCTCCTCGTCGTACTCGTCGCGCTCATATTTTTTTCTTCGTCTGAAAAGTCTGTTTAATAATCCCATACTACATCCTGCCGCTCTTTCGGTAATCTTCCTTCCACTGCAATATCATCTCGCGGACGGCCTGCTTCGCCTGTGCCCTCTCTCCGGCCTTTTCCAGCTCCCTGATTCCTGACAGGCCTTCGCCCTTTCCTGCCTTTGCATACGCCTGCCGGCATTCCTCCGCCACAGACTCGTCCACCTGATACTCGCCCGCCTTCTCTGCAAAGCCCTTCTCGTCGTGCATGCACAGGTAACAGATCAGGCTGCACCTGAGGGAGTCCATTGCTCCGCCCAGACGGTAAGCCATGTCGTAGCAGCCCGCCGCCTCCCGAAACAGAAACAGGCGGGCGTGGGCGGTTCCGAGATTGTGCCAGATCGCACCGACGACAGCCCCCGCATGTTTCGCATCCTCCGTGCCCAAAAGCCTGCGGTACTCGTGAATGCTGCCGATGTACTTTCCGTTTTCCATGAGGCGGTCCGCCCGCAGCTTGCGGCACTCAAAATCCGTCTTTTCCTCCATCTGCCGGACCGCGAGCACAATCTCCCCGGCCTCCTTTGGCGTGTGATAGCCGGTATGGGTCAAAATCGTCTGTACAAACTGCGAGAGGCTGTGGATATCGCGCAGCTGCGCGGCAAGCGAATACAAGCCCATCTGATGCTCCACCCAGGTGCACAGCTCCTCGCTCATAAAGGATTCGTCCAGAAGATAGGTGTTGCCCGCTATATAGTAGCACAGCTCCTCCATCGAGTACAGGTTGACCCCCGCACCCTCAACATAGTACGGCAGGGCCGCGATCGGTTCATTGCACAATAAAAGCTCTCCCATAGCGCCTCCCCTACAATGACATGGTGTATTTCCAAACCTTGTCCGAGCTGCGGAAAAATTCCCCGAAACCCAGATCGCGGATCGTGATCTCGACCTTTTCATCCGAGACAGGCTTTGCCAGAATCCGCAGACGGGTGGTCCGGTCGGGCCTTGCGGGAAGATCTGTCAGCTCCAGTGTCTCAATTCTTGCCTCCCGGCTGTTCGGGAGCTGCTTCCAGAAATCCACGGAGCCCGCCCCGGAAAAAATCACCTCGCACTCTCCCCTGGCCTCAAACCAGTTGCGGCCCGCTGTGATCAGTTGGTAAAAGGCCATCGTTCCCTTATCCCTCACCTTGAGGCTCAGGTTGAACTTCATCTCATTCTCTCCCATGTAGATACAGGGCCAGTCTCTCCTCTCCTGCGCGGCCCCCGCATAGCAGGCGCCCTTGGAAAAGAGATTTTTCCCGGAGAAGGCCCTGCGTCCGCGGCAGACATAGTTTAAGGACAGCTTCATCCAGCCGCCGTCAAAACCGTCTCCGACCAGATAGACCGAGGAGATAATTTTTCCCTCAAACGCCTTCTGCAATATGGCGAGAAACTGTTCGTCCCTCTGTGCCCCGGCGAGCGTGAATCTGCTGCTCTCGCGGATCGACACGACCTGGGGCGAGGTGCGGCGGTCCCGTTTGAGCTCATAGTAAGTCAGCGCATCCTCCCATGCCTCAAACAGAAAAATATCGTGCAGCCACAGCTCCTCCTTCTGGGAGAGTGCGTAATAGTAAAAGCTCACCTTATGGTCAATCACCAGAAACTGCTCCGTCGGGATTTTGAGCAATGACATAACCCGCCAGAACATCTCCATATGATCGGCATTCAGGCGCTCCACCGTCAGAATCAGGCGGTTCATCGCACCGACTGCGCCGAGCTTTTGCGGCAGCTCGATCAGCTTGCGCAGAAAGAGCGCCAAAAGCTCAACCGCCTCATAGTTATCCCCGCCGATTCCTATCACCTCGCGGTGATAGGCGCGGTTTAACAGGGAATCCACACATATGACCTCGCTGGTCTTTGCCATTTTTCTGGCCTCATCGCCGTAATACCACATGTTCCGGTTCTGGCGCCTGGCAAGCACGACCGGAATCTGATACAGCTCGCTTCCCGCGGTCGTGCTCACGGTGTCCGGCTCCGCCATATTCGATTGATAATAGCTGACCATGGCAAACTCATCGTTCAAATCAATGCCGAGGTCACAGGTTATCCTCTGTTCTTCCATTTCTCATCCCTACAACAGGCCAAACAGGGTCTTGGCCACACTGTCATATTCTGCATACTGCTCCATGTTCTTTTTGAGCGCCGCATCATCCAAAAGCGTCTCGGACATCGCCATCTGGTTGATGAGCCCGTAGCGGCTGTCATCCTCCCCGGCACTGATCTCGCTGTATGTGATCCGGCTGCTCTCCGTCACCTCCACCTGATTGTTCTTTTCGACCGTAATATAATACTGTACGCTCTCGCCGAAGAACAGAACGAACGGCTTCACAAAAATACCGTAGTACACATCCGTCATGTCCTCCTCCACAAAGTTCTCCCCGTCCTCATCGCGGCTGTAATGGAGCGTGACATGGCTTCTGGGGTCCGCGCGGTATTCGAGGAAAATCTTGTCGTAGAGGTGGTATTTTTTGATCAGAGCCTGATCCAGCCTGCGGTAAAACGCAAAGTTAATGTTTCTCTGCGTAAACTCGGCGAGCAGCTCCTCCCCAAGTGCAAGATCCACCTCGAAAAGCCCCTCGGCAAAAGCCTTTAACAGCGCCAGCCTGCAGGCGTCGTTGGTATCCTGACGCGTGAGCAGGCGCACCCGGATCAGCCTGAGCAGATCCGGATCGATCGAGGCGTTTTTCACAAGGTACGCCTGCGCGCACACCGTCAGGTACGCCAGAATCTCCAGCTCCCGGCCTCCCGCGTTGTAGTAGTTCTCAAAGATATCCCCGCCCTCCCGCGGCATGAGCTCCGCGTATATGATCTGGTCAAGAATCCGCTCCTCGAGCTCAAACGTGCCTGTTCCATACTGCCTGGCCGCACGCCAGAGTGTGCACATCCGCTCCGTCGGCCCGCTGTAAAAGCGGCAAAGATAGCTGAGCATGACATCGTTGTATTTTTTCCGGAAGAAAGTGCTCCCGGCGAGCAAAAGCAGCTGCTCCTCCGGCTCTGCGGCTTCCTCCTGCTCCTGCCGACGGATCATGCTGCCCGCGAGCTCCACACGGGAGGCATCGCTGATCTGGTCGATCCCGTACTCCTTCACCAGCTCATAGGCCAGCTCATACCGATGGTGTTCCACCAGCGCGTCGAGCATGAACCGTCTGACCGGCTGGGACATCCTCGTGTAATCCGCATGCTCAAGGTAGTCGGGCACCATCCCGTCGTATTCGAGGGTCCGGCAGAATATCAGAATTTCCATTGCGAGCTGCGCCTGATAGACCGGATTCAGCTCCTTTGCACAGAGCATGCGCGGAAAGAACCGCCTGTCCTCCGGGACAAAATCATGGTGATTTCTCTTGCGGTCAAAATACGGAAGCAGGTATGGCAGCTCATCCGGAGCCAGCTCCATACACTTTTCCAGATAGCGCTCCGGCTCCATCAGCCTCTGCAGACGGCAGGATACACTGTCGGCGTAGCGCCTGCCCTTCTCATCCTCAAAGAGAATCACATAGTCCTCCGTGTAGAGCTGGAAGTAGGCGGACTGCTCCACGATCGGAACGATCTGCGGCTCCTTCAGCTGTCTGTGATAGATGATGGCCCGCATCATCCTCGGATCAAACACAATCAGCTTGCGGGTGAACAGGATGCGCGCCAGATGGTGTGCAATTTCCCCGTTCACAAAGCCCAGATCCAGCATTTCCTCATAGAGGACGGCAAGATTGTCGTCCATGTGCTCCTGCTCCACCTGCTCCATCGCAAACCTCCCCATGGCGCGGCGGTATTTCTCATACACCTCGGGGGAGTTTTCCTTGTCGGCAATGATATTGTTGTAGAGAATGGCAAGCTTCCGGTAGGAGAGACTGCTCTGATACTGGAAATACATCTGTATGATCTTTGGCACCGGGGCGACCCCACGCTCGTCAAAGGAGAGCAGAAATGCCTCATAGAGGCTCGTGATCCGAAGCTCCAGCTCAATTCCCATTTCAAACCAGTGGTGGTACTGCCTGTCAAAGCGCTGCGCGCGGATGAGGTAGCTGCAGATCATGCCCACATATTCCGGCCTTGGGTCCACCTGCCAGGCGGCCTCCATGAGCAGGTAATGCCGGGCGTCAAATCCCCGGTTGAACTCAATGACTTGAAAGATCTGCGCGGCGAGATCCCGGTTTAACGCCTGACGGCGGACCGCCCAGCGGAGGATGCGCACCTCGAACGCGCCGAGCTCCGTGAGCAGATAGGGGTCCTGACAGTAGAGATAGTAGGCCTCCAGATACAGATAGGGCGTTGATACGCCGTGCATCACCCAGTGCGCGATGGTTTTCAGCTTGTGGGCGCTGTTGTTGTAATACTCCTCACTCAGGAAGGAGAGCACCCAGAACAGGAGCACAGAGTCCGGATTTTCCCGGAAAATCCCCTCGATTTCCCGCGTGATCCGGTCCACATAGGAGGGCTCGCGCTCCATGAGCGTCATCAGATAGAGATAATAGCCCCAGACCGGAGCCCTTTTGTCATGCCATTCGCGCCGGAAATCGTCCAGAATCCATTCCGCCTCCTGCCGCTGGCGGTTGATGAGAAACGCCTGTGCCTTCATCAGCGGATACATGGGCTCCTCCGCGTCCAGCGCGTGCAGCTGGTCTAATATATCAATCGTCTCATTCGCCCAGACTCCGGTGACTATGCGCTTCAGGCGGTAGGCCAGATAGAGCTCCATGATCCCCGCACGCGCCTCCATAATCTGCGCCCGCGCGCTCCCCGCGCGCTCCGTCTGCGGCCCCTTGTGCGCCGAAATCTCAAGACAAAGGGTCTCATGCGCCGCCGCAAAGGTAATCCTGCCATAGTTCCAGCCGTCGTGCATCCGCTCACAGTCGATCAGGTACTTGCAGGGATAGACGCTGCCGAGAAAATCCTCCGTCGTGATGCGTGTCTCCGGCACGCTGAGAAACTCCGCGTCGGAGCTCACTGAGATGGAGAGAAAGCCCCACTCGTCCTTTTTGATCTCCACCACCTGCTGAGTGGTCTCGGCGACGTTGGGAAGACGGCTGGACGTCCGCTCAAGCTGAAAGCTGACCGGCTTTTTTCTGCCGACGCTGACTAAAAATTCCTCCATGCTCCGGGGCGAGGGCTTGGCGCCCGCAATCCCCTTGTAGATCATGGACTCCCGGTATTCTTTTTCGCTGAAAATATTGGAGAACGCCTTGTGATAGAACAGCCGGTATGCCTCGCTCCACTTCTCCTGCGCAAGCTCGGTGAAATCCCGCAGGTTCCTGACAGGGCCTGCGGAGCTGTCCGCGCTCAGCTTCACTATGGACACACAAAAAGAAAGGCTCTGCTCGCACTGATTACAGAGTATGACAAAGCTGCCCTTCGCGACGTCACCCTCCACGAGTCCCCGGCTATGAAACTGAAAACGAATCCGCACTTCCTCACCCTCGAACTGCGGGGTCAGACACTCCATCCTCGGATTGGTGGAATAGACAATCCCGCGCACAATGACATGATTGTCACTCCTGATCTCAAAGTCCCCGGTATACTCCTGCCCCTCTGTGACAGAAAACGCGAGCTCCTCGCGGATGGAAAGCGACGGCTTTTCGTACTCAAACCTGCCAACGGCAATCTGTCTGATTCGTTTACGCACCTTACCTACCTGCTCTTTTGTAAATCAATATACCATTTATTATATTCCAAAACCCGTCCGCATGCAAGCAAAGCTGGTCCTGTGACTACAATTTTTCGCACATCTGCAGGAATTGGGCATAAATCCACTCCACGATCAGGGAGAGATACCGCAGTGCCGGCTCCGTGGCAATCGCAAAGACGGCCATCAGCATTGCGCACTGCTTGGATATTCCGGTGATCGCAAACAGACGGTTGACAAACAGCATACAGAAGAGCCATCCTGCGATCAGGACGAAAAGCATCACCGCATGCCATTTTTTCAGCGGACGGATGATGCGGTAGAGGATCATGAAACCGACGATCGCGACCAGCACCGTGCATGAGGTGGACAGACACTCCGGATCGACCGCAAACTCCCGGCAGAAGAGCACCAGCGCACTCACCGCGAGAAAATCCGTCAGCCCCGCCGGAAGCGCCCGAACGAGCACATTGGTGAGAAAATGACCGCTGATTTTGTCGCGGTTCGGCTCCAGCGCCAGCACAAAGGACGGGAAGCCGATGGTAAAGAGGCTGATCAGCGTCACCTGCGAGGGTTCCAGCGGATATCCCAGCATCAGAATCACGGAAAAAATCGCCAGAAGCATGGAGAAAATATTCTTTACAATGTAGAGGGCAGCCGTCCGCTGGATATTGTTGACCACCCGGCGTCCCTCCGCGACCACGGAGGGCATTCGGGCAAAATCCGAGTCCAGCAGCACGAGCTGTGACACATTGGAGGCGGCGTCGCTCCCGCTGGCCATAGCCACACTGCAGTCCGCATCCCGCAGAGCCAGCACGTCGTTCACTCCGTCCCCTGTCATCGCCACCGTTTTTTTGTTGAACTGCAGGGCGCGCACGAGCTGTCGCTTCTGATCCGGCGTCACGCGGCCGAACACCGTGTACTCCGTCACCGCCCGGTTGAAATCCGCCTCGGTCTTTAATGTCGAGGCATCCACAAAGCGATCCGCGTGCGCAATCCCCGCCTCCTCTGCGATGACGGAGACGGTCAGCGGGCTGTCGCCGGAGATCACCTTGATTTCAACGCCGTTTTCCGCAAAGTAGGAAAAGGTCTCCCTCGCCCCCTTGCGGATCGGGTTGGCGAGCATGACAAAGCCGAGGGGGCGGACCGGCTCTGTCAGAGGCCCCCTGGCGAGCGCTCCGCCATACTCCCCGAAGACGAGCACGCGGTAGCCCTTGCCGCTGTAGCCATCAATCAGCTCCCGAAAGCTCCCGGCCTCCCCCCGCAGAACAAACTCCGGCGCACCGACTACATAAGATTTCTCACCGAAACGGGCCCCGGAAAACTTGGTCTCCGAGGAGAAGGAATACACCTCGTCCGCCTTGGCTTTCGATGTCTGCACAAAATATGCCCGGAGCGCCTCCATCGTCGCATTGTCGGCATTCTGCGCCTGAACGAGGTCGGACAACCGCGCAAGGACCTCCCTCTCCTCCTGCCCCTTTACAGTCTCAAAGCCGTACACGCTCATCCCCGGCTCCGTAATCGTCCCTGTCTTGTCCACGCAAAGCACGTCCACGCGGGCCAGAGCCTCGATACACTTCATATCGTGGATCAGCACCTGCTTTCTGGCAAGGCGGATGACGGAGACCGCCATGGCGACACTGGCGAGCAGGTAGAGCCCCTCCGGAATCATGCCGATAATGGCGGCGACCATGCCTGTGACAGAGTCGTGCAGTGTCCTCTGATTGAACACGAAGGACTGGACAAACAGCGCGATCCCGATGGGGACGATAATCACCCCCATCACCATAATCAGGTAATTGAGCGAGCGGATCATCTCCGACTGCTCCCCCTTTTTGGATTTCGTGGCCTGAATGGTCAGCTGGGAAATATAGGAATCTCTCCCCACCTTTTCCAGCCTTGCGCAGGCGTTTCCCGACACAACAAAGCTGCCGGAGAGAAGCGCAGAACCCGCCTGCTTGCTGATCTCATCCGCCTCCCCGGTAATCAGCGCCTCATTCACCTGAAGCTCCCCCTCCAGAACCAGGGCGTCCGCCGGGATCTGGCTGCCCGCCGAGAAACGGACGATATCGTCCAGCACCAGCTCCTCCGCCGCCAGCTCTGTCTCCTGCCCGTCCCTCACCGCCACGCACTTCGGGGCATTCAGCAGGGACAGCTTGTCCAATACCTTCTTCGAGTGGATCTCCTGTATGATACCGATGCAGGTATTCGCGATGATCACCGGCAGAAACAGCATATCCCGCCATGCGCCGACCATTGCAAGGAGCACCGCAATAACAAAAAACACCAGGTTAAAGTAAGTGAACAGATTGGATTTCACAATCGCGGAAACGCTTTTTGTGGACGCGCTTACCCTGCAGTTGTCCGCGTGCGCCAGAATGCGCTCCCGCACCTGCTCCGCGGTCAGCCCGACCGCCGGGTCAGCCTCCACACGCAAAACAGACGGATGCATCTGCTCCGTCTGCTTCGCCTGTTCTTTGTTTTCCTGTAACGGCTGTTTCTGCACAATATCCATAAGCTCACCTCACATACATGAGTATGTCCCGAACTGCGGATACCATGTAAACCCTCCGAACAAATTTATGAAATTTTGCTTCTGTTTCTTCTATTTTGACGAGAGATACTCGTGAATCCCCTTCGCAGCCGCCTTTCCCGCACCCATCGCGAGAATGACTGTCGCCGCCCCGGTCACGGCGTCGCCTCCGGCAAACACGCCGGCCTTGCTGGTAGCTCCGGTCTCCTCCTCCGCCACAATGCACTTGCGGCGGTTCGTGTCCAATCCCTTTGTCGTCGAGGAGATCAGCGGGTTCGGCGAGGTTCCGAGGGACATAATCACCGTATCGCACGCAATCTCATACTCGGAACCGGGAATCTCCACCGGGCTGCGGCGTCCGCTCTCGTCGGGCTCTCCCAGCTCCATCTTGATGAGGCGGATGCCCCTGACCCAACCGTTGTCGTCCACAAGGATCTCGGTAGGATTCTGCAGAAGGTCGAAAATAATCCCCTCCTCCTTCGCGTGGTGCACCTCCTCACGTCTCGCCGGAAGCTCCTCCTCGCTGCGCCGATAGACAATGTGCGTCTCCGCACCCAGCCGCAGAGCAGTTCTCGCGGCATCCATTGCGACGTTGCCGCCGCCGACGACCACCACCTTTTTTCCTCGGGAAATCGGGGTCTCATAGCCGTCCTCAAAGGCTTTCATCAGATTGTTTCTGGTCAGAAATTCGTTCGCGGAGAATACGCCGTTGGCCTGCTCTCCCGGGATTCCCATGAACCGGGGAAGCCCGGCGCCGGAACCGATAAAGACGGCCTCAAAGCCCTCCTCCTCCATCAGCTCATCAATCTTTACGGATTTTCCGATCACGACATTCGTCTCAATTTTTACGCCCAGAGCCTTGACATTTTCGATCTCCTTCGCGACCACCTCGTCCTTCGGGAGACGGAACTCCGGAATTCCGTAGCTCAAGACGCCGCCGGCCTTGTGCAGCGCCTCAAAAATCGTCACGTCGTAGCCGAGCTTTGCCAGATCCCCGGCGCAGGTCAGGCCTGCGGGGCCGGAGCCGATCACAGCCACCTTGCGGCCGTTCATCTTCTCCGCCTTTTTGGGCTTTAAGCCCTTCTCCCTCGCCCAGTCGGCCACAAAGCGCTCCAGCTTTCCGATCGCTATGGGCTCGCCCTTGATGCCGCGGATGCATTTGCCCTCGCACTGGCTCTCCTGCGGGCACACACGCCCACAGACCGCCGGGAGCGCGGAGGATGCGGACAAAATCTCAAAAGCTGCCGCGAAATCGCGCTCCTTCACCTTCTGGATGAAGGCCGGAATGTCGATGGAAACCGGACATCCCTTGATACACTGCGCATTTTTACAGTTCAGGCAGCGCTCCGCCTCCTTTACTGCCTCCTCCTCGTTGTATCCGTAACACACTTCCTCAAAATTCGTGGCGCGCACCTTCGGCTCCTGCTCGCGCACCGGAACTCTCTCTAAACCCTGCATTATCTGTCACCTCCACACTGACCGCATCCGCCGTGGTGCGTGCTGCCCTCCTCGTAGGCAAGCTTGGCACGGCCCTCCTCGGTCTTATACTGCTGCTGGCGCTTCATCGCCTGGTCAAAATCCACCAGATGACCGTCAAACTCCGGCCCGTCCACACAGGCGAACTTCACCTCACCGCCGACCATCAGACGGCAGGCGCCGCACATGCCCGTGCCGTCCACCATGATCGGATTCATGGACACCACGGTCGGGATTTCCAGCTTTTTGGTCAAAAGGCAGGTAAACTTCATCATGATCATCGGACCGATGGCCACCGCCACGTCGTAGTGATTTCCGCCGTTCACCAGCGCCTCAAGCTGCTGGCTGCCGTTGCCGTGAAACGCGTAAGATCCGTCGTCGGTGCACACATACACCTGTTTTGCCACCGCCTTCATCTCTTCCTCGTAAAAGACGATGTCCCTGCTGCGAAAGCCCATGATCACATCCGCGTCCACGCCGTGCTCATGCAGCCATTTTACCTGCGGGTACACCGGAGCGGTTCCGAGTCCCCCCGCGATAAACACAATGCTCTTCTTTTTTGTCTCCTCCAGGTTCTCCTCCATGCAGAGCTCCGAGGGACAGCCCAGCGGCCCGACAAAATCCTCGAGGGAATCTCCCTCCTTTAGCGCCATCATGCGCTCCGTCCCCGCACCGATGGTCTGAACCACAATCGTGACGGTCTCAGCTCCCCGGTCGTAGTCGCAGATCGTCAGGGGAATCCGCTCTCCCGTCTCATCTGTTTTTGCAATAATAAACTGTCCCGGCAGACACTCCTTCGCCACGCGGGGCGCTTTGACATCCATCAAAATGATGTTGTCCGCCAGCTTCTCTCTCCGAACAATTGGATACATACCTCTCCTCCTGATGATCCTGTACTCTCGTCTTTTATTGTAACGTTTTTTCCCTGTAAAATCAAGAAAAATACACCAGCTCGTCCTCCGGCTTTTCGGCCTTCACAATCGAGACCGGGTAAAGCACCGGTCCCTTGCCCTTGTACTCCTTTGCAAACTCCACGCGTATCTCAGCGGTGATCTCAATCCATGAGCGGTGGGGCAGCTCCTCCTCGCCGTCATACCGGCATTTAAAGCCGAGAAAGGTCACGTCCTCAATGCAGCAGGTCATAGCGAACCTCCCCGGCACAAACACACCCTTTTTCAGCTTTTCCGGATTGTACACCAGCGCCAGGAATTTTATCTTTTTCCCCTCGTACTTCCTGTAATTTTCCATGGCGTCCATATACCAGATGGTGTAATCCGCGTCGCTTAATTCGATCACATCCTGACTGATGTCAAAGGGCAGCTCCTCCGGCCGCTCATCAATCGTGCCGTCCTTTCGCTCATAGACAATCTGCGCCCTGCGATTGACCGCCTTGATCTGCCGTCTCAAATGCCCCCGGTCCGTACTGTCGTCCGTCCGGTTGAAGATCACTACGTCGCTGGAAAATACCTGCTCCTGCATCATGGCGCGCATATTGTTCAGATACAGGTCAAAGGTAGTCGCGTCCACCGTGGCGAGAGACTGAACGACCACCCAGCCCTCCGGCAGCTTTGCCTCAAGCAGCCGGTCCATGCCCCAGGTTCCGTTGTACTCGATAAACACCTGCTCTGGCTGGTATTCGAGGTTGATCTCTTCCAGCCGCTCCGCCGTGAAATCCTCCTCCCGCTCCATGCCGACCAGCTGAATATTTATCGCGGCAAGCTTTTTTTCATCGTACTCCCTCTCGCCGTCCTCACACATGATAATGATGCCCTTTGCCCCGTCGCCGAATTCATTTTCAAACAGCGTCTCCTCTACAAGTGTGGTCTTTCCGCTGTCCATAAAGCCCGTAAACACATACACCGGAATTTCCTGTGCCATAGCTTCCCGCCTCTTTCCTGTTATTTTCCGCTCTCTGCCATCCGCTCCCTACGACAGACCAAACAGCTCCTCCAGCTCATGCTCATGGATTTCCGTTCCGATGACGACAATCCGCCCGGTATAGTCCGGCTCGCCTTCTCTCAGCTCGTACTCGCCGGGAACCATGTCAAAGTAGATCCAGCCGCCGTCCACGCTCTCCACCATGCCCTTCGCCCGGAGAATGTTGTCGGACTCCGCAAAGCCCTTTAATATTTCCTCAATCCGCGCGCGCTCAAACCGATGCGGCGTCTCCTTGCCCCAGCTGGTAAAGATATCGTCCGCGTGGTGATGATGATGTTCATGGCATGTGCACTCCCCGTCGTGTTCATGATGATGCTCATGCTCCTCATGTTCATGATGATGGTGATGCTCCTCATGTTCATGATGATGCTCATGCTCCTCATGTTCATGATGATGCTCATGCTCCTCATGCTCATGATGATGGTGATGCTCATGCTCTGCCTCATCATGCTCATGGTGCAGCTCAGCAAGCGCCTTCATCTTCAGATTGTCCTGACCCTCAATCACCTTCAGAATCTGCTCTCCCTTTAAGGAGCTCCAGTCTGTTGTGATAACCGCTGCCCCGGGGTTCATCTTCTGAATCTGGCTCACGCAAAACTCCAGCTGCTCCGGCGCGGCGCTCTGGCTGCGGCTTAAAATGACGGTCGTCGCGTGCTCGATCTGGTTGTTGAAGAATTCGCCAAATGCCTTCATCTGCTTGCTCGCCTTGAGCACATTGACAATCGTTACCAGCGCGTTCAGCTTCACATCCTCTTCCTTCTCGATGTCGATGACTGACTTCATAACGTCGGAGAGCTTTCCCACGCCGGATGGCTCAATCAGAATGCGGTCCGGATGGTATTTTGTGATCACCTCGTGCAGGTTTTTCCCGAAATCTCCCACCAGCGAGCAGCAGATGCAGCCGCTGTTCATCTCCGTGATCTGAATCCCCGCGTCCTTCAAAAATCCCCCGTCAATTCCAACCTCGCCGAACTCGTTCTCGATCAGGACAATCTGCTCCCCCGAAAACGCCTCGTCGATCAGTTTTTTGATAAAGGTAGTTTTTCCGGCTCCGAGGAAACCGGAGATAATATCAATCTTTGTCATTGCATTCACTCCTTATCCGTTTCTTTGATTGCGATTCTACTCCTTCTCACCGAAAAATGCAAGTGATGCCATTATTCACCATACACTGGGCCGCCCTTCCAGAGCGTGGGCAGCGCATTGTAATAGTACAGAGGCATATAGAAATAATCGTGCCTGGCCTTCGGCTGGACGCGGAAACTGATGTTTCCCTTGTTGTTGTCCTCAGTCACAAAGGAAAAGGAGGGCGAAGATGTTTTCATCGCCGACATCTGCGCCTGCATCGGTGAGCAGGCCATGTCCTTGTCTCCGGTCACCGCATAAATAAAGAAATCATCCGGGCCATAGCCCGACTCTGCACACGTATCCTCCAGCAGGGCCGCCGCGCCTGACGCGTTGTGGGTGCCATTCACCCAGCAGTCCCCGCTGATGGGAATATAGTAATAGAAATAGTCCAGACAGTAGATAAAGGTATACCATGTGGACAATGCCCCCAGGGAAAAGCCGCTGTAAGCGCGGTGCTCCCGCGACGCCCGTATCCCCTCCGGATCCGTGCTCGCGGCATAGGTGCTGTAGGTTCCCTCCACAGCCGGAATCAGGTCGTTGACCAGCTCATCCTTACTGAAGGCAGTGACCTGATCAACCGCCTCCCCGCTTCCGCCGTAGTAGGTCGGGGACACTGCTATGATCGGGTCAATGTCACCGTTGGCAATCATATTGTCAAGCAGTATTTTGGTCTTTGTATCACTGGCCGACGTATTGAAAAAGACATCAATCTCTCCGCCAGCCCCGTGAAGACAGTAGAGGACGTCGTACTGCCTGCTCTCGTCATAGCCATAGGGCAGATACACATAGGCGTATTTGGATATGGAGCTGCCGGAGGCATCCGTTTCATAGTCCAGTTTAACCACTGTACCCTCATTTTTATTCGGCAGCCAGTACTTCGAGGGCAGCGCATTCAGCGCACCCTTCTCTTTGCTCTCCTGTTCCTGACTGTCCGTCCCATTCTCCGTTCCGTCCGTCTCTGACGCAGCCCCGGTCTGATCCGGTTCCGTCTGTTCTGACTGACCTGTCTCCGTCTGACCTGTCTCCGTCTGACCTGTCTCCGTCTGACCCGCAGCTTTCGTATCCTTCTGAACGCCGCAGCCCACAAGGAGCGTCAAAATGAGCGCAGGAACACACCATGCCAGGTGTCCTTTTCGCATTTTTCTCCCTCCTGTCCGTCCCTTTTTTGCAACTTTTCTTTCAGGATTCGTCAAAATTCGATTTTCTCCTGCAAAACCAGGACCTTTTTCCTATATTTTGTGGTGCGATACTCTTCTAACCACAATTCAATGCACCCTTATAGATCTTCTGCATATCCTCCAGCAGACCGCGTGAATAATTCTCAGCCTCCCTGTAAATCTGCTCCGCACGGTCGTAATCCCCACGGCTGATCGCCTGAATTACCTCCGCGCCAAACTGGTGGAACCTTTTATGCTTCTCGCCGAGGGCATTCCAGATCGGAAGAATTTCTGGTATCTGAGGGGTAAGGGCATAATAAAAATGACCAAAGCCGCATTTGTGCGCATTCAGCTGCAGCGGCATCAGTTCGCGCGCCTCCACCATTTTCTGCAGATTGGAAAGCCAAGTGCGGTGTGCCGCAATGGCATTCTTCACATACTTAGCAAACTCCTCATTCTCCAGATGATAAAATGCATCCTCCGTCATATTTCCAATCTGCTTGACCGCGTCATCCAGCCCCTGCTCGATCTCTACCACCGGCTTTACCGCCTCTCCCAGATCCACACACACCTGCTTCATAAAGTCCGTGCTGTCTCTCAGCTGGTTTTCCATCTCCGTCATGGAGCTGCTGAGCTCCTCGCTGATCGCGGATATAGAGCTCATGGACTCGTTGATCTTTGAGACATGTTCCCTGTTCTCGCTGTTCAACGTCCATACATTGTTGATCCGTTCCGTCACACCCTCCAGCGCCTTCATGGTATCCGCGACACTCTGCGCACTCACCTGCGATGCGCTTCGGATTCCCTCCAGAAACTGGTTCATGCTGCCGGTCAGATTCTGGGTCTCCTCGGCAAGTCCCCGGATTTCACCGGCCACCACCGCAAAGCCGCGACCTGCCGTCCCTGCCCTCGCCGCCTCAATGCTCGCATTGATGGCAAGAAGGTTTGTCTGCATGGAGATCGAGTCGATCCCGGAAACGATCTCCCTGATATTGTCAACAATCCGATAAAGATCGTCCATATCCTTTTGCAGTTTTTGGGAAATCTCAATGGTCTGTCCGGACAGATCGCGGATGGCAGTGAGCTCATTCTGCCCCTCCTCGATCTTGCGGAAGACGTCATCCGTCTCCGATGCGACCTCGATGATAGTGTTGGTCAGCTCCGTATGCTGGTTGTCAGCATTCCCATACCCGTCAGAACTTACGGAAACCCCGAAAATTCTCTCCGATGCAATCTCTATTTTACGGGAAATGTTCTCGATCTTTTCCGTCTGGTACTGCATGGTCAGATCGAGCGAGCTGATCTGCATGACGGCCTTGATATTCTTGTCAAAAACCTCCGCCAGCTGCTCCCTTCCGCTCTGCAGCCTCTGATACATTTGATTGATCTCAGGATCTCTGGAATAATCCGCTTCCCTTAATCCCGAAAATGATTTTAAAAGCTCTGAATTTTTTCTGATCCGCATTGGTGCCCCCTGTCCCTTCCTCTCATTGGCTGTGTATGTCTTCAAGTTCTCTTCCATTTATCTTACCATACTCCTCTCAGGAATGCCATACTCATTTTCATGGCAGATTTAAAATCTTGTAACAGTTCAGCCTGAAGCTTCACTGTTACGGAATCCGCCCCATCCAAAGTTTGCCTGCGGCAAAGGGGCGGATTCTTGGCTGTTGCACTTTACTGGCTGCTAACTGCGCAGCAAGTGCGCAGTTGCAGGCTGAACTGTTACAAAATCTTGACCAATCTGCACACCTGGGGTATGATAGAGTAAATATGTAATACGGAGGAAACGTATGGAAACTGCAAAAAAACCCAAACAAGTGTTTTCTTATCTCGGATTCTGCTATCTGATCGGAACGGCAGCACTCTACCTGCTCCGGTATATTCTTGGCGCCGTGATCGGAAACTACTGGCCCGAGCTTTTAAATGACATGAATTTTAACCTCATCCTTTCGACCATCATGGTGTACGCCATTGCGATGCCGCTGATTCTGCTGCTCGCAAAGGGAATGGAGAAGGATGACATCCCCCGCCGCAGGGCAGGAGGAAAGCAGCTTGTGCCGGCGTTTATCATCTGCTACGCGCTGGTCTTTGTCAGCAACCTTATCGGCAACATGATCACGACCATCATTGGAATACTAAAGGGCAGCGCCGTACAGAATGGTCTGGTGGGAATCGTGACGGACGGCAATATGCTGGTCAACTTTGTGGCGATGGTGGTGATTGCCCCCATCGTGGAGGAGTATGTGTTCCGCAAGGTGATCGTGGACCGCACCGTGCGCTACGGGGAGGGCGCCGCGATCATCACCTCCGGCCTGATGTTCGGCCTGTTCCACGGCAATCTGAACCAGTTTATCTACGCCGTGGTGCTGGGCATGTTCTTCGCGTTTGTGTATGTGAAGACCGGAAATCTCAAAATCACCATTGTCATGCACGCCATCGTCAATTTTCTGGGCAGCATCGTGGCCGGGTCTCTGATGAGAATGCTGGATTACAGTGAATTGATGAATGCCGCCGCCGATCAGGAGCTTATGATGCAGTATATCTCCGACCATGCAGGCGCCCTTGCCCTTTACGGGCTCTATATGCTGTTTTTGTTCGCCATGGTGATCACAGGATTTGTCCTGTTCATCATCGCCATCGTGAAAAAGCGCGTTGTCCTGACACAGGGACGGACGCCGATCGCACCGGGGAAAGGATTTTCCACCATAATGCTCAATCCCGGAATGCTGGCTTTTGTCGCGGTTTATGTTGTGCTGATCATTTTGCAGCTGTTTGCGTAAGTGATAGCAAGTATTAAAGTTACAGTTCAGCCCCGCGCCATTGGCTGAACTGTAACTTACAAAATCCCCCGGAATGAACATTCCGGGGGCAAAAAGATTAATTGTATTTTCTTTTTCTGGCGGCTTCCGATTTCTTCTTCCGCTTTACGCTCGGCTTCTCGTAATGCTCGCGCTTGCGGATTTCCTGCTGAATACCAGCCTTCGCACAATTCCTCTTAAAACGGCGCAACGCGCTGTCCAAAGACTCATTCTCTTTTACGATTACACTAGACACTCTTCCAAACCTCCCTCCAGTTGCGAAATTGTGCATCAACTGTAAGGTACAATATAGCTGCACTATCGTCTATTTTACCTTAAAATTTATTTTTGTCAATATCTTTTAAAAAAATAACTGCATTTTATGACAGCATTTGTTCCAGCGCCTGCGCTGTTGCCGCCACCGCATCCGCAATCCCTGCCGGATTTTTGCCGCCTGCCTGCGCCATATTCGGCCGTCCGCCGCCGCCGCCGCCGACCAGACCCGCGATCGCCTTGATCAGGTTTCCGGCATGGGCGCCCTGCTTCATCGCGCCTTCCGTCGCCATCGCGATCAGGTTCACCTTGCCCTCGCAGTCGGAGGCGAGAACCACAACGCCCTCTCCCAGCTTGCCCTTCAACTGATCCCCGAGATCCCGCAGGCCATTCATGTCCACACCCGGGACGCTCGCCGCCAAAAGCTTAATCCCCCTGACTGTCACCACCTGATCCATGACGTCTCCCAGGGCGCTTTTGGCCGCCTTGCTCTTCAATGCCTCGTTCTCGCTCTGCAGTGCTTTCATCTCCGCCATCAGATGCTCCAGACGCTCCACCAGATTCGCCGGAGTGGATTTCACTGCGCGGGCCGCAGCTTCCAGCTCTGACTCAAGCCTGTGGTAGTAGGAAAACACATTGTCCCCGGTCAGCGCTTCAATCCTTCGCACGCCGGCGGCCACACCGTTCTCCGAGACAATCTTAAACGCGGTGATGTCCGCGGTATTCTTCACATGGGTGCCGCCGCAGAATTCGCGGGAGAAGTCGCCCATGGATACCACGCGCACCGTCTCGCCGTACTTTTCCCCGAACAGCGCCATGGCCCCGGTTTTCTTCGCCTCATCCACGGTCATCACGTCGGTCTGCACCGGAATCCCCTCCGCGATCTTGGCATTTACCATGTCCTCAACCTGCCGAAGCTCCTCCGGCGTCATCGCCGCAAAGTGCGAGAAATCGAACCGCGTGCGCTCGCTGTCCTGATAGGAGCCCGCCTGCTCCACATGCGTTCCCAGCACCTCGCGCAGCGCCTTCTGCAGCAGATGCGTCGCCGAGTGGTTGCGGCAGACCTGCGCGCGCGTCCGCGCATCTACGGACAGCGTCACGGTGTCGCCCACACGGATCATTCCGGACTCCATATAGCCCACATGACCGTATTTATTGCCGACCAGCTTCACCGTGTCCTCCACGATAAACCTGCCGTTTTCCGTCTCAATCACACCCCTGTCGCCCTGCTGTCCGCCCATGGTGGCATAAAACGGGGTGATGTCCGTGACAATGGTCCCGTGCCCGCCCTCCGCGAGCGCGTCCGCCAGCGCGGAAACCGTTTTTCCTTCCCCATCCTCCGCGGCGGCGAGCACCGTCACCTTCGCTTCACAGCTCAGGCGGTCATAGCCCACAAACTCCGTAGTCAAATCAGGGGATACCTGCTCGAACACGCTGGCGTCCGCCCCCATATAATTCGTCACCTTCCGGGCATTTCTCGCCCGCGTCCGCTGCTCCTCCATGCAGGCGGCAAATTCCGCCTCGTCGTATGTGAACCCCTTTTCCTCAAGGATCTCCTGCGTCAGGTCCACCGGGAAGCCAAAGGTGTCATAGAGCTTGAAGGTATTAGCTCCGGAGAGCGTCTTTGTCCCGCTCTTTTCCATCTCAGCCATCATATCATCCAAAATGGCAAGCCCCTGGTCGATGGTCTTGTTAAAGCTCTCTTCTTCCTGCGTCAGCACCTTGAAGATGAAGTTCTTCTTTTCCTCCAGCTCTGGATATCCGTCCCTGCACTCGCGGATGACCGTCTCCGACAGCTTCGCCAGAAATACGCCGTCAATCCCAAGCATCCTCCCATGGCGCGCGGCGCTGCGGAGCAGACGGCGGAGCACATAGCCCCTGCCCTCGTTGCCGGGCATCACGCCGTCCGACACGAGAAAGGTCGCCGAGCGGATATGGTCGGTGATCAGGCGGATAGAGACATCGTCCATCGCGTCCGTCTGATAGGTCTTGTGGGACATTTCGCAGATCTTATCGCGGATCGCCTTCATGGTGTCGATGTCAAAGACGGAATCCACATCCTGCATCACCACAGCAAGGCGCTCCAGGCCCATTCCGGTGTCAATATTCTTCTGAGACAGCTCCTCGTAGCCGCCCTTCCCGTCGCCCTCAAACTGGGTGAACACATTGTTCCAGACCTCCATGAAGCGGTCACAGTCGCAGCCGACCTTACAGTCCGGCTTTCCGCAGCCGTATTTTTCGCCGCGGTCATAGTAAATTTCAGAACAGGGGCCACAGGGTCCTGCCCCGTGCTCCCAGAAATTATCGCATTCTCCGGTCTCGGGATCACGGTAAAAGCGGGTGATCCGCTCCGCCGGAACACCGATCTCTTTGTTCCAGATCTCGAAGGCCTCATCGTCCTCGCCGTAAATGGACGGGTAGAGCCTGTCCTCCTCAAGCCCGAGTACAGAGGTCAGAAATTCCCATGACCAG
>CAZNQZ010000005.1:21984-22849 GCA_964575245.1 uncultured Lachnobacterium sp.
GACCAGGCGATCGCCTCATGCTTGAAATAATCTCCAAAGGAGAAATTCCCCAGCATCTCAAAAAAAGTCAGATGTCTTGCCGTCTTCCCCACATTCTCGATATCGGTGGTTCGCACACACTTCTGGCAGGTGGTCACCCGCTTTCTGGGCGGAATCTCCTGCCCGGTAAAATACGGCTTGAGGGGCGCCATGCCCGCGCCGATGAGCAGCAGACTCTTGTCGTTGTGGGGCACAAGAGAAAAGCTCTTCATGACAAGATGATCCTTGCCCTCAAAAAATTCCAGATACATCCGGCGCAGCTCGTTCACTCCATAACTCTTTTTCATTGTATGTGCTCCCCCTTCGCATCCTTTTTCTTTCGCAGCCTGACTCCGATGAAGCCGCCGATCCCGCCGACTCCCGCCAGAACCGCCATAATCAGCAGATACTGCAGCATACACATAAGAAAATCACCCATATTCCGCTCCTCCTGTACTTAACGTCAGCCCAATCAAGCAGGGGAAACCTTCCCCCTGCCCGCGCGCCGGATGCCCGTCAGCTCTTGCTGACATATTTTCTCCGGGCGCCCGTGTGCATATAAGATTTATCAACACGATTATAGCGAACCTGCCCCCAGATTTCAACCGCTTTCCACAATTTTTCCGTATACGCCATTCTTACTATTCACGGCCAAAGTCGTTTATTTAAGGTATTTGGCGCAAAATCCATATCAGAGTATCGTGGAGTTTTGAAGAATCCCAGCCAGAAGATTGCCAAAATGATGGGCATAATTTTTGTTCTGTACATTCGTTGTTGCCCTTATTAATCTGCTCTACAAGGTTTTTAAGGGAAAAAAGAAGTAGCCGCCACTACAGCCATAGTGACG
>CAZNQZ010000006.1:0-18236 GCA_964575245.1 uncultured Lachnobacterium sp.
GCCATCACGAGAAATTCGCTGAGCACATCCAGATCCTGCCGCCGCATCTCGGCGATGTACTCCATGTACTGCGCCGTGATCTCCACGATCGGAATATCGTATATATTGACTTTATTTTTTTCCAGAAGGTGCAGAAGCAGATCCAACGGCCCCTCAAACACCTGCAGCTTCACATTCAGCTCCATTGCCTGTCCCATCTCCTTTAACTTTGAAATCATAACATGATATAGTGGAAAAAGCAAGAGTTCATAACTATATTTTGTGTTTTAGTATCCAATCACAGGAGAGGAGCCATCAGCTTTAAGATCCCGTAAAACTGCCGGACGAAAAAATGGCGTTTTCCCGACTCGAGCACCGTAACCGGACGGCTCTGCTCCTTTGCCGCGAGAAAATCCTCCTTCACCTGCAGCACTGCGCGCGCACGGTACAGAAAGGCGCCGCACTCAAAATGCAGGCACAGGCTCCGGTAATCCAGATTGATCGTGCCGACCACCGCATACACATCGTCCACCACAAAGCATTTGGAGTGCAGAAAGCCCGGCGTGTACTGATAAACCTTGACGCCGCCCCGGATCAGCACCGGAAAATAGGACTGCGTCAGCAGATAGACCAGCTTCTTGTCCGGAATCCCCGGCACGATAATCCGCACGTCCACGCCGGATTTCGCGGCGTTCACCAGCGCCGTCGTCATCTCCGACCCCAAGATCAGGTAGGGAGTAAAGATATAGACATAGTTTCTGGCGCGGTTGATCAAATTCAGATACACGTTTTCCCCGACATACTCATTGTCCATCGGCGAGTCCCCGTAGGGCTGAATGTAGCCCGGGTCCTTGTCGGCCTCTGCTCTCTGTGCGCGCAGCCGGTATGGACTGTAATCCTCCTCTTTTCCGGTGATATAGCGCCACATCTCCAGAAACATCGTGGTGAAGCTCCAGACGCATTCCCCCTCCATGCGGATACCGGCATCCTTCCAGTAACCGAAGCGCCTGGTCTCGTTGATGTATTCGTCCGCAAGATTAAAGCCTCCGGTATATGCAATCCGCCCGTCCACCACCGTGATCTTCCGGTGGTCCCGGTTATTCATGATCACGGACAAAAACGGACGGAAGGGGTTAAAGCAGACACACTCGATCCCGCTTGACGCAAGAGAACGAAAATATTTGGATGGCAGCGTGCGGATGCAGCCCACATCGTCATAGATGATCCGGACCAGAATACCGGACCTCGCCTTTTCCTTCAGAACCTCTAAAATCGCATCCAGCATTTTGCCGGGCTCCATGATAAAGTACTCGAGGAAAATAAAGTGCTCTGCGCTCTTTAAATCCTCCAGAAGATGAGGAAAGAGGGCCTCGCCGCTGGAAAAATACTCCGTTGTCCCCTCGCGGTAGAGCGGATACTTTGCGTATTCGGAAATATACAGGCTGTGCTGCGCCGCGTCCGGGTTTTCACTGGAGAGAGCTTTGCGCACGGAAGGCTCTTCCACACGCAGCGCGGCAAACTCCTCCGCCAGCGCGCCCATCCTCCGCCGGGTCCGGCGCGTCAGCTCCGAGCGGCCAAACAGATAATAGGCGGGAATCCCGAACACCGGCAGGGACAAAATCAGAAAAATCCATGACAGCTTGTAGGAGGTGCGCATCTCCTTGTTTGCGATGTGGAGCGAGAGGATCACCGCCAGAAGCAGAAAGGCAAGGTTGACCGCCGAGTTTGCAGCCGTGGTGTTGTACACCATTAAGACCAGCCAGAAAAACTGCAGGCAGATAATCAAGATGCCGATTGTAAATTTACCGAACAGACTGCTTACAAAACGCCTCATTCCTCTTTCTCCTTATATCAAGTGCATCAACGGATCTACCTTGAGAATGCCCCATCCGCTTCCTTTCCATTCCTGCGGGCGCGTCGACTCATAGAGCAGCAGCTTTAAATGCTCCGGGCGCAGCGCCGGATTCTTCTCCAGCGCAAGCGCAAGCGCGCCGCTCACAATGGGTGTTGCCATAGAAGTTCCACTTTTGTAGGCGTAACGGTTTCCCTGATTGCTGAGACTCAAAATATTGGTTCCCGGGGCCAGGATCTCCGGCTTGACAATACAGCACGCGGTCGGCCCCTTGCCGCTGTAACCCTTAGGCATATTCCTTCCCCCCTGCCGGTCATCGCTCGCCCCCACGGTAATCACTTTTCTGGAAATTCCCGGCACCGTGACGGAGCCGTCCCTCGGACCGTTGTTTCCGGCCGCAGTCACCACCACCACGCCTCTGTCCCAGAGCGCCTCCAGCGCCTCCATAATCTGTACCTGTTCACGGTCGTCCGCCCCGGGCAGAAAGCCCACGGAAAAATTAACCATGCGGATCCGGTAACGCTCCAGATTTTCCAGCACCCACTGCAGCGCAGCAAGCACACGGTCCGTTTTTCCGTTTCCCGCGCCGTCAAGTACCCTTAAAACCAAAAGCTGCGCGCCCGGCGCCATACCCCGTATCTGCCCGCGGCTGCACCTGCCGCTCCCGCAGAGAATGCCTGCGACATGCGTCCCGTGCCCGTTCGGGTCAGACGGCTGTTCCTTATCCTCCACAAAGTCCCGGAAGGCGATAATGCGCCCCGATAAATCCGGATGCGGCGCAGCGCCGGAATCAAGGACCGCAATTCTCACACCGGCACCGCTGTATCCCTTCCGGTATGCCTCTCTCGCCTCCACCAGTCTTTTCACTCGATTCATGCATGCTCCGAAAAAAGTTTCTCATCCTATAGTATGGCGCTTTTTCTCCGGAGGTGCTCACACAGGAGGTCATCCGAACCTCCTATGTAATTCTTGATTTGTAACAATTTACATAACCGCCCAAAGATCAGATTTTACCGCTCCATTAACCAATGGGTTTTTGTCTCATATAAATTTAATATCTGTCTCTTTACATTTTCTAAAAGAATAATCCATTTTTCCTCACAACCATTTGTTTTTAATCTAATGGAGGTTCAAATGACCTCCAACGAGATAAAAAAGCCCCGCAAAACGGGGCTTTTTCTATACATACCGCTATCTCTTGTCTGCCGGCACATCCTTGATGGAGAAGCTGATTCTTCCCATCTTGTCCTTTCCAAGGCAGATCACGGTCACCTGATCGCCCAGCGTGAGCACGTCCTCCACGCGGTTGATGCGCTCCTTTGCAATTTTAGAGATGTGCACCATTCCCTCTTTGCCCGGTGCAAACTCCAGAAACGCTCCGAACTCCTTGATGCTCACAACGGTTCCCCGGAAGATCTGTCCCTCCTCAAACTCCGTGGTGATAAGCTCAACCATGCGGATCGCCTCCGCAATCATCTCCTTGTCGGTACCGCAGACAGAGACCGCGCCGTCATCCGTAATGTCGATTTTGACTCCGGTTCTGGCAATGATCTCATTGATCGTCTTCCCCTTCTGACCTACTACATCGCCGATCTTTGCCGGGTCGATCATAATCTGCTCGATCTTCGGCGCCCATGGACTTAACTCCTTGCGCGGCTCCGCAATCGCCTTGCTCATGACCTCGTCCATAATGTAGAGACGCGCCTCTCTCGTGCGGGCAATGGCCTCCTCGACGATGGGCCGGGTCAGTCCGTGAATCTTGATGTCCATCTGGATCGCAGTGATGCCGTCATGGGTGCCGGTCACCTTGAAATCCATATCTCCGAAAAAGTCTTCCAGCCCCTGAATATCCGTGAGAACCAGATAATCATCGTCCGTGTCGCCTGTCACAAGTCCGCAGGAAATACCGGCGACCATCTTTTTGATCGGCACGCCCGCCGCCATCAATGCCATGCAGGACGCGCAGGTGGACGCCATGGAGGTGGAACCGTTGGACTCGAAGGTCTCGGACACCGCGCGAATGGCGTAAGGGAATTCCTCCACAGACGGGAGCACCGGAATCAATGCCCGCTCCGCCAGCGCCCCGTGACCGATCTCCCGGCGCCCCGGCCCACGGCTCGCCTTCGTCTCGCCGACCGAGTAGGACGGGAAATTGTAGTGGTGCATGTAGCGCTTGGTCATGATATTCTCATCCAGCCCGTCGATCTTCTGCACCTCGGACAGAGGCCCAAGCGTCACGACATCGCAGATCTGCGTCTGTCCGCGGGTGAACATGGCGGAGCCGTGCACTCTCGGGATCAGGTCCACCTCTGCCGCAAGCGGGCGGATCTGGTCGATGGCGCGTCCGTCCGGGCGCTTGTGATCCTTTAAGATCATCTTGCGAACCGTCTTTTTCTGGTACTGATAAACCGCCTCGTCAAGCAGCGCAAGCCATTCCTCGTTCTCCGCAAAGGACTCCTGCAGCTTCTCGGTGATCAACCGGATGTTCTCCTCCCGCTTCTGCTTTTCGTCTGTGAAGACGGCCTCCTCCATCTGCTCCGGAGTGACGATTTCGCGCATGGCGGCAAACATCTCCTCGGGAATCGCGCAGCTCGTGTAGGTGTGCTTCTCCTTGCCCATCTCCGCGCGGATCTGGTTGATGAACGCAATGATCGTCTGGTTGATCTCGTGGCACTTGTAGATCGCCTCGATCATCTTTGCCTCCGGGATCTCGTTCGCCCCCGCCTCGATCATAATAACCTTCTCCGCAGTGGACGCGACCGTGAGCTCCAGATCACCCTCGTCCCATACCTTCTGCGAGGGGTTGACGATGAACTCCCCGTCCACCATGCCCATCTGGGTCATGGCGCAGGGTCCGTCAAAGGGGATATCGGAAATAGTGGTCGCAAGCGCTGAGCCGATCATGGCAACCAGCTCCGGACGGCACTCCGGATCGACGGACATCACCAGATTGTTCAGCGTGACGTCGTTGCGGTAATCCTTCGGAAACAGCGGGCGCATCGGACGGTCGATCACCCGCGCGGTGAGAACAGAATTCTCGGACGCCTTGCCCTCGCGCTTGTTGAAGCCTCCCGGGATCTTGCCCACGGAATACATTTTCTCCTCGAACTCGACGCTGAGCGGGAAAAAGTCGATTCCCTCCCTGGGCTTGTCCGATGCCGTGGCCGTGGACAACACCGTGGTGTCGCCGTATCGAAGCAGGGCTGCTCCGTTCGCCTGGGCGCACACTCTGCCGATATCAACGGTGAGTGTCCTGCCCCCAAGCTCCAATGAATAACTTTTGTACATGCTCTCTCTCCTTTAATCTCTAAAACCAAAATAAGAGCGGAATGACTACCACCCCGCTCTTTACAATTACTTTCTAAGACCCAGACGCTCAATTAATGAACGATATCTCTCGATATCAATCTCCTTCAAATAAGACAACAGTCCGCGCCTCTGTCCGATCATCTTCAACATGCCCCTCCTGGAGTGATGATCCTTCGGGTTCACCTTCAGATGCTCGGTGAGCTCCTGGATTCTGGCGGTCAGAACTGCGACCTGAACCTCCGGCGAGCCGGTGTCGTTCGGCGTCCTGCCGTACTCTGCGATAATTGCCTGCTTCTTTTCCTTTGCTATCATGTCTTTTCCTCCTTTTTATTCCTACGCCCTGCGCCCAGCCAAAGGTCGGAGTGTCCTTCCACCGAGGAGCGGGCAAATCCATACTGGAATAATATAACACAATTGTCCGTCCCTGTAAACATTTTTTTGTGTCCCTTCCCGCTATTTTATTTTAGAAATAATTAAACAGTCAGACAAATAAACAATGTATTCTTGACGAAACGGGATAAACACGTTATAATTATTTTAGATAAACGTTTAATAAAAGGGGCATTTCATGTTACACATCACGAAATTAAACGACGGAATTGATTTATTTAAAGCGCTTGGCTCTGAGGTGAGGGTTGAAATTCTCAACATCCTGCTGAAGGACAGCGGCATGAGCATGAACGAGCTGGCCTCCCGCCTGAACATCACCAACGGCGCGCTGACCAGCCACATCCGCAAGCTGGAGAGCTGCGGCCTGATCACTACCTCCAACGAGTCCGCCGGGCACGGCAACCAGAAAATCTGCGTCATCCGGCAGGACCGCATACTCGTTGAGCTGGAAAAAGAAGAAAACAATCAAAACGTGTACTCCACCGATCTGTGCATCGGGCACTACAGCAAGGCAGAGGTCTGCCCGACCTGCGGGCTCGCCTCCGCCACATCCGTGATCGGCGAGGTGGACGATGTCCGCTACTTTGACCATCCAAACCGCTACAACGCGGAAATACTCTGGTTCACCAAGGGATATGTGGAGTATGTGATTCCAAACTTCATTCCCGCTAACCAGCGGATCACACAGATTTCCATCTCCGCGGAGCTCAGCTCCGAGGCCCCCGGAGTCAACAACGACTGGCCCTCCGACATCAGCTTTTTCTTGAACGACATCCGGGTTGCAACCTGGGTATCTCCCGGAGATTTCGGCGATATGAAGGGCCTGTTCACACCGGACTGGTGGTTTCCCAACTGGAATCAGTACGGGCTCTTAAAGATGCTGACCGTCAACCGCAAGGGGACCTTCATAGACGGCCTGAAGGTCTCGGACATTGCGATCGACCAGGTCCTCCAGGGACCGCACAGCGGCATCCGATTCCGCATGGGGGTCGAGGACACGGCAAAGCATGTCGGCGGTCTGACCCTGTTTGGCAAATCCTTCGGAAATTACGGGCAGGACATTCGGGTCAATATCACCTATGCGCCGAACGTGTGACGCCCCATCAGGAATACGAAAACATGGGGGTTCCGTCCTCCCTCCACCGCACCTTCATCAGCATGGCGTGACGGTTTGGATTGTAGAGCGGGTCTCCCTCGATCACGGACTCCTTTCTCGCGTGGTACACCATCACATCCTCTCCATGTTCATCCTTTGTAAAGGAATTGTGGCCCGGCCCGTAGATTGCCCGGCTGGCGTCGGACTGTAAGACCGGATAGCGCTCCTTTTTCCACGAGCGCGGGTCGAGAAGATCCGCGTCCTCCTCCGCCGTCAGCATCCCCACGCAGTAGCAGATGCCGGTGGAGCTGGCCGAATAGGTCAGAAAGATTTTCCCGTTATGCTTTAAAATCCCGGGGCCCTCGTTGACCCAATACCCCACGCGCTCCCAGTCGTAATCCGGCGTTGTGAGGAGCACCTGGACCGTCTTTAGTGTGTAGCCGTTCTCCATCCTGGCGATGTAGAGGTTGGAGATCTGCGGCCCCACGCTGACCTTCTCCGCCCAGATATAGTACCACTCCCCCCGGTGTTCAAACACCGTCGCGTCCAGGGAAAATGCCTCAAAGGAAAACTCATCAGACGCCGCCCGCCGCATTTTCCCCAGCTCCGTCCAGGGGCCGCTCATCGGATCGTCGCTCAGACATTCCAGCACATAGGGCCGGATTTTGAATCGGTCCTCCGCCTCGCCGCCGGCATAGTAAATATACCATTTGCCAAAGAGATAATGGATTTCCGGAGCCCAGATATTCGCGCTCATCGGGCCGCTGTCATGCTTTTTCCACACCATGCGCTCCTCCGCCGCCGGAAGCTCTCCCAGCGACCTCGCCCGCCGCAGCGCAATTCCGTCATACTCCGGAAGAGACGCCGTAAAATAATACCATCCGTCCCTGTGCAGATACACATAGGGGTCGGCGCGCTGCAAAATCCAAGGTTCATTGTAGCTTACTTTTCTGTCTGTTCCCATTGTCTGTCTCCTCTGAATCCAATTTTTCTTATTCCTGACGGTTCCCACACCACTGGCCGCTGCCCCGAAAAAAAGATGAAGCTGCCGGAAAATGACAGCTCCATCCCCTATCTCAGAACCCGATCACAGTTACTGAATATCCAGACAGCATGCGTCAACCGTCAGACAGAAATACAGATCCTGATCCACTGCGATATTGCTGTACTTCTGCTGATAGGTCTTGCCGTCCGCCGTGGTGACATCTGCCACTACGTCCGCCGTGGTTCCGTTGTTGGTCACGGACACGACGACGGTTGCACCCTGCGTATCCGCCGGGAGCGTGTCAAAGTTCCAGTTGTTCTCGAGCACCCAGCCGAGATCCGCCAGGTGTTCGCCGGTGTTCTGTCCTCCGCACCATCCGTAATTGTCGGCGCGGACCACGCCGTACTCCTTATAATCCGCATTGGCATCCGCGCTGTGCGCGTCGGCCACATTCTGCAGAACCACTACAAAGTTATTCCAGTTGCTGGGAGCCTCTGTGCCGTGATAGTTTTTGAAGGTCTTTGAGACGGTCGAACCGCTGTCCACCTTCCAGGTCTCGCTGTGGGCGCCCCAGAAGGGAGTGCTGCAATCCGTCGCACCGACTGCGGTTCCGGTAATGGTTACCTCTGCCGGCTGCTCCTCCTGTCCCGGCTCCGCGGTTCCTCCTTTTGCAACCGACTCAACGGCTGCGTTGCCCTCGGAGAAGAGCTTTGCGACCTGGCCGTCGGTCAGCGCCTTATTGTAGACATACAGTTCGTCCATGAAGCCCTTGAACACGACATCCCAGTAGTTGATTCCAAGATAAGCCTCAAATCCGCCGTAGGACGCGGTGAAAATGTCCTGCGCCATCCCGGAGTAGCCGTCCATGTTCTCTCCCCTGGAGTCATTGACAAGCATGCCGTTGACATAGAATTTGGAGCGGATGCGCCCGGTGACCTCGCCGGAGGTGGCATCCGTGTAGTCATACTTTTCACCGGTGGCCACCAGCGTCACCATGACCCACTCTTTTTTGCCGTGAACGCTGTCGTCATACCATGCGGTCCAGGGCCATGTGTTATTGGCGGAGTTCCGGTTCCACACCGCCGGGAACAGCGGTCCCTGCGTGCTGCTCCACGGTCCCTGGGTAAAGTTGACCCACGTCACCGTATTTCCCTCTTCGGCGTTCATGCCCATGTTATGCCCCAGCTGAAGGGTTGCGCCGTAATCGCCAAAGCGGTCGCCGTTCACCCAGAAAGAGATGGTGTACTCGTTGGAATCAATCGACTCCATCGGGAGCTTGATGCCGTACTTGCCGTCGAAGTAGGTGCAGTCTCCCACAGGCCCGTTCGCAATGATCTGCGAAACGCCCGCATCCTCTTTGATGCCGTAGTTTGCGCCGGTGTTGCCGCCCTTGTCGTTCTCGTCCCTCACCACCATCGTAAGACCGGTATCCTTTCCGTCCAGACCGAAGTGATACAGCGGCTCAAAGCCGATATCCTCCGGGGCGGCCAGCGTCGGCCCCGACTGGGAGTCCGGCTCGGTTCCCCCCTGGGAATCATTCCCGGATACGTTCTCGGTTCCCTTCTGGGAATCCTTGTTCTGCGTGTCATCCTTATCCTTGCCGCCGCAGCCCGCCAGCAGGGATACCGACATTGCCGCACATAAGAGTGCAGCCAAAAGTTTCCTTTTCATACTTGACCTCCTTTTGTCAAAAAACATCTATGATACAGGGGCCAAAGAGTGTCTGGCCCCATGAATCCCGTTTACTCCGTCTGTTCGATGATCATCTCCTGATATTTCGCGATCTGCTCCTCCGTGAGGATATCATACTTATCCGGCCCGAAGTAGTCGATCATCGCTATCGCGTGGTAGGAGTTCGCCTGCCGGGTTCCCTCGTCCGCATAGTCCGCGGCCTTCTTGCTGCCGTTGTCCACCAGATCGTGGATTTTGATTTTGTTGAAATACCCGTCGCAGAAATTCCAGTAGCCGGCGATGCTGGTCCAGCCGAAGGGGATCGGCTGCATGACCGAAGCAAAATACTCCTTCCAGTAACCCTTGTGAGTGTCATCCATGCCCTCGCAGTACATCTCCGTGTAAGCGTCCCAGACCGTCTGATCCTTCGTGATCGGGCAGGGCATCACGTCGTATTTGAGCGGCAGGCCGGAGGCGTTTACCAGCTCCTTGTTGTTGTACGCCTCGATCCTGGTCTTCCATCCGTCGATGCCGAAGCTCATAAACTTTAAGAGCTCGTATGCCTCCCGGGGATATCTGCAGGAGGTTGTCACCCCCCCAAAGTCGATGACGGAAATGGCATGATGATCCTTGGACGCGTCCTCCTCGCTCACTGCCGGCACGACATAGGGGACGATGTCCAGATCATACTGTTCCTTGTACGCATCGGTGTTCCACGTGCCCTGGAAGGTCCAGAACGCCTCGGAGAAGAGCGCCACATGGCCGGATGCCCCGCACCAGCCGTCAAAGTCGCCCATCCACTCCTCCATCTCCAGCGTGCCGCTCTCCGGGGCTGCGTAGCCTGCCAGCTTCAGATCCGCGAACTCCTGCTCTCCCACTGCCCAGACGCCGAGGTCGAAGCCCTCGCCGTCAAAGCCGAACTCTCCCTTGATGCTCTGCGCCGCCGCAATGCCGTAATACGAGTCCAGACGGTTGTAAACGCCGATTCCGTAGTACTGCATTCCGTCCGAGCCCTTCTGCGTCGCATCCTTGATCAGCTGGATCATCTCCGCCCAGGTCCAGTCTCTCCTCGGCGCCTTGATGTTCAACGTCTCAAGCACGTTCAAATCCACCAGCATCGCGGTCGGGAAAAACTTCACCGGCACCGCAAACCGCGCATCCGTCTCAAAGCATCCCAGACCGCAGTCGTTGACCGTGTCCGCGAGGTTTTTCGTCTCGGGGTCAGTGTCGTACCACGGGGAAATATCCCGATACAGCATGTTGGACAGCGCAAAATCGCAGTCCGAACTCATGATGACGTCCGGCGTCTTCTTGTCCCCCACCATGGTCGCCAGCACATCGTTGTAGCCGTCGCCGGCTCCCGGACTGCTCTCTCCCACGGAGTTGTAAACCACGTTGACCTTAATGTTCGGATAGATTTCCATAAAGCGCTCCGCCAGATACTCGACGGTCTCCTTCTGGTCGAAATGGAAATAGGTCAGCTCAATCTTTTCATCGGTAATGTCCGTCGCCTTGTGGTATGTAATGCCGTTGATTTCCGTATCCACCGTCTCGCCGGACACGTCCGGAGCGGATTTTCCGGAGCCGCCGGAGCCATTCCCGCAGCCCGTCGCCAGCCCGGCCGTCATAGCCAGCGCCAGCAGCAAAGAAACAAGTTTTCTTTTCATACTGATTCCCCCCTTTTCTGTTGATAGAATCATTATAACACAGCCGCCGCTGTTTTGTATAGCTTTTTCTAAAATATTTTTGCATTTATTAAAACAGTTGTTTTTGCTATTCTCCTGTGATACCGGTGCGGTCGATGCTCTCCACAAAATAGCGCTGCAAAATCAGATACAGGAGCAGAAGCGGCAGAATACTGAGCGTCGTACCCGCCATATTGATCGACTCGTTTAAGCTCGTCACTGACTTTGACGCGGTCTGCGCATAGCTGTTATAGTTGGTCGCAAAGGCGTCGAGCTGAAGCACCAGAGAAGTCCATCCGGTTTTCGCCGTCACTCCGTGCACATACATCTTCGTCAGATATGCCTCGTTCCAGTACCAGACAAAGGAGAACAGCGACACGGTGATGGCCGCCGGAGCCGCGGAGGGGACGGAAATGCGCAGGAAGGATTTCAAGTAACCCGCCCCGTCGATCTGCGCCGCCTCGATCAGAACCTTTGGCACCTGGCGGAAAAACTGCCAGAAGATCAGGATGAAGATCGGCGCGTTGATTCCCATGCCCAGCAGCGAGGGCAGGATAAACGCCCAGATAGTCCCAAGAATCCGCATGTTGGAATACAGCACGTAGGTCGGAATCATGGTGATCTGCGAGGGCAGGATAAACGTGAACACAATGATCGCGATCACAAGGCGCTTGCAAGGAAATTCAAACCTCGCGAGCCCGTACCCGATGAGCCCGCAGGAGAGCAGGTTGCACAGGGTCGGAACTCCGGCCAGTATGATGCTCTGCCCCAGGGATTTCCAGAAATCCATGCTCTTTGCCGCCTGCGCATAGTTGGACAGATTGAGGGAGCCCGGAATCCAGTTGATGGAGGAATCCAGCAGATCGTCCAGCGACATAAAGCTGGTGCTGACCATGTGCAGGATCGGGTAGAGATAAATAAACCCGATACAGATGAGCAGCGCATAGATGACAAACATCTTTAAGACCCCCTCGCGCTCCCTGGAGCCCAGCATGAAGATGCGAAGCCTGTCCCTGCTCAGCTTCGGGCGCCGCAGCCCTCCTTTGCCCCCGGAATTAACGGTCGCCCGGGCTGCCGTAGGTCCTGTAGCTGCGCTTTTTTCTTGCTTTTTGAATCTTCCTTGCATTGATTGCACTCCTCCTTCTTATTTTTCTCAGGGTCCTGATCTCTGCGCGCGCCGCCTTTTTGGCCTTTTTAACCTGCCTCTCATAGACGTCCTTCTTCGCGAGGAATATCACGGCAAAGACGCCCACAATCAGAAGAACGATCAGCGAGTACATCCAGGCCATCGCGGCCGCGTAGCCGTAGCCCTTCTCTTTAATGCCCGAGAACATGGAGGACTGGATCAGTCCGATGATGGTGTTCTGGTCATTGTTCGAGAGCGCGATAATGGTGTACACACAGTTGAGAAGAATCATCGGCTTCACAGTCGGCAGCGTAATTTTCCAGAAGCACTCCCAGGCGGAGCCCCCGTCGATCTTCGCCGCCTCATACATGGAGTGGTCGATCTTCTGCAGCGCCGACAGAAAGATCAGAATCTGCACGCCGGAATACCACAGTATCGTGATCATGTTCGTAAACAGATCGGATACCGGTGTCGCCAGATACCTCGGCAGAAAGCTCCTGATCGCCTGCGTGACCGCCTGGGTGTCAATTGCGGTGATCGTCCCCGCGCCCTCCGCCGTCAGCATTCCAAGGATCGGCCCGCTGACGATAATCACCGGGAGAAAGAATACGGAGCGGAAAAACCCCTTCCCCCGGATATTCTGATTGAGCATCATGGCAATAATCAGCGCAAACACCACAATAATCGGCACCGAGAGGAGCGTCGAGGTAATGTAGTCGATGATCTCCATCGGAAAATCCGCGTCGCGGAATAAGATTTCCGTGTAGTTCCCCTGACCGAGAAAGGTGTATTTCATGCCCAGCGGGGTCCTTCGGATATTGTGCAGGCTGTACCAGAAGGAGGCTCCCAGCGGATACAGAAGAAACAGGCACACCCCGATGAGCCACGGGCTGATGAAGGCCAGGCCGACCAGAGCCTCGCGCTTTGCCAGCCTTCCGGGCTTTCCCCTCTTTTTATTTTTCTTCTCCGCTCTTTTCAGCCCCCGCTCCCTGCGCGCGGAAAGCGGCGCCCCTGCATTCCCTTCGTTTTTTCCACTCATTTCGCCTCACCTGCCTTATAGGACATCGCGTCGACTGTGACGCCGTCCACAGTCACTGCGCTGTCCGTATAGTTGACATAAATGACAGCGCCGTTTTCATACACCACTTTTGTTACGCCGTTCGGCAGCTTCCTGTGCTCCGCAATGAAGGAGTCCCCCACTGTCTTTGCCACCTCCCGCAGCGCCCTGTCGTACCCGACAATGGTATCCCTGTATATTGCGTACTCCGTACTGTAGAGATTCGATGAGTTCGTGTAAATCAGTGCGGACGAATTCTCCCAGGTCACATAGAAGGACGGGTATACTCCCGACTCCACCATCTGCAGAAAGAACTCGGTCTTGTTCGCCTCAAAGTTCACATAGCCGGAGTACATCGGCATGACCCCCTTCAGGACAATGGAGAGGAACGGAACCTCCTCATCCAGATACATGTAGTCGGAGGAGCCCAGCGGCATATCGAGGAACGCGTCCGTATGATCCCAGAGGTAGGCGAAGGGCTGCTCCAGAATCAGGTTCATGCCCTCGTCCAGCTCTTCGGTCATCTGCCGAAAGCTCTCCGCCGTCTGGGCCCGCCCGTAGTAGTTGCCCTGTGAGCTGTAGGAAAACAGGCTGTTGGGAATCCCTGCCAGCGCCACGTTTTCCACCCCCTTCTCTGTGCAGGACTCTGCAAACTCGGCCAGCGTGCCCTGCGCCCTGTTCGGCATCAGATAGTAGAAGGTGTCGTACACCTGCGCGCGCACCTTTTCCTTCAGGGTCCGCTTGTTCACCATCTTGACCGCCTGGAAGGTCATCATGTTGGTCGATGCGTTCATGCGCAGCGCATCGTTGTAGAGGTAAAGCTGATAATTCTTCCCGGCGGAATCCCGGATCAGATCCGTGAGGGCGCCGGCGCCGCCGATCTTCCTGTCCACCCGGTATCCGCGGATCGGCAGATCGTAGATACCGCCCTTCTGCCAGCCCTTGTACACGCTCAGGACGCTGTCCACTCCCGCATCCGAAAGCTCCCCGTATATGTTCTCAATCTGATCCACCGTAGTCATGGTGACGGCCTTCGTGCCGATCAGGAATTCCTCCCGGTCGGTGCCAAGGAAATCCACCCGGGTGCGGTAGTCCGAGGGCTTGACCGAGACCAGCCCGTTGTCCAGCAGATAGCTCCGGTAGGCGACCGCCATGCCCGAGTAATTGGCGTCCTCCCCGCTCAGGAGCAGATAGCGCACCTCAAGATCGCTGTGCGTCCGGTCCCGCTCCGCAATGGTGACCGTGCCGCTGTTGGAATTGTTCATCGGCTGCACATAGATATCCCTCAGCAGAAATTTCGCAAAGCAGCGGTTGTAGTTCACCGCCACTCCGTTCGGGTGCGCCTCGATGCTCGCGCGCTTTTCGCCCTGCTCCACAATGGCAAGATATGCCTGCTCATCCTCAAGATGCGCCATCCCGAACACCGGGGCAATCACCTTGTTCGTCTCCGTGACGGTCTGATAGCGGTCCCAGAGCAGCTTCTCCACTTTGTTTTCCTCAAAGCCGTAATCACTGCCGTAGATGAGCTGCGAGAACCCGCTGCTATAGCGCCCCTCCTTGTCGTCCAGATAAATTAACGCCCCGTTTCCGTCCGGAACCAACAAGTAGCCATCCTGCTCGTCCAGATAGGTGTAGCCCATAAACGGAAACAGGCTGATCGAGGAAATGTAGCGCTCCCTGTCCAGCTGATCCTCCCGGATGGAGTCCTCCGGCACCCGCACCACAAGCTCGTCTCCGTCCAGCGTAACCTCCACATCCAGCTGAAAGCCGTACTCCGGAAAGGAAATATGCGCGGTGAAGCCGTTGTCCCCATATGTGTAGTTCAACTCATTCTTACAGGTCAGAAGATCCACCTGATAGGTGTTTGTCGCCTTGACAATGGCGTTGATCACGATACCGGATTTCATGTAAGCCGTCCAGGTTTTGTTCGCCGTCCCGTCATCCTTCTCATCGCTTAATGTGGACTCGAGCACCGCTCCCGTCCTCTTGTTCTCGAGCATGACCGACAGGCGCGGCTCATAGAGGTAGAGGCAGTAGCTGTCGCTCTCCGCAACCTTCCGGTAATCCTCCCTGGTCACCCAATCGGAGGGGTCTAATTTTCCGGACACCTCCCCGTCCGTTTCCTCCGCCGCGGGCGTTTGCTCCCCCGCTGCAGGCGTTTGCTCCTCCTCCCCGGACACCTTGTCCGTGGCAAGCGTCGCGGGAAAGATCCGTGCAGGACCGGCTGCGAACAGCAGCGCCGCCGCGGTAAGTAAACAGATGATACGTCTTCGCTTAATATCCAAGTCGATACACCACCTCTCCAAAAATTGCGCTGATGAACTGGAAAACCTGCGCCCACAGTACATAGATAATGAAAATCAACAGTGCCACAATCAGGATGGTAAAGACCGTGAGGGCGATGACCTTCGCCGTCTCGGATGTCTTCAGGTTGTTGACCTCCTTGACCGCGATCACCCCCAGCACGACAATCCAGCCCGCAATCAGCAGATCCAGCATGTCGATGAGAAACGCTTCATTCATCGTCAGGACATGGGACAGGACAAAGTTTACCGGCAGCAGGATGATATAGGGCAGCAGGCTGTAACAGAAGTAGGTGTAGATCTTCTTGACGGTGCCCTCGCCTTCATTGATGGTGCACACCAGATAGCTGCACGCCGTCAGCCCCGCCATCGCGAGCAGAATCATCCCGATATCGGAAAAAATCTCATAGCGCCCTTCGCGGACGGTCTTCTGCAGAAAGCCGCACAGATAACGGTTGACGACATACTCCACCGTAAAGATCACAAGAAGAATGGTCGGAGCGGCCCAGGACGCCCTTCCCTCCCGCGCGATCCCGTAGGAGCCGTCGATGGGGTGCCTCATAAAATATTTCGCATAGCGCAGATTTGCAATCACACGGTTTTCCATCAGCCCCGCGATCCGCGCGCGCGGCCCTTTGAGAAACTGCCGTTTCCTGTCCAGAAGCCGGATGGCCTTCATCCCCGCAAAGACCAGCAGTATCACAAGCACCGCGGTAACCAGATGCTTTTTCAGCCAGAGATTGCGGATCTCCCAGTAGGCGTCGGAATACCCCTGATAGTCCTTCGCCAGCTTCGCATAGTGGAGAGCCATCTCGTAGTTCTCCTCCTGAAAGTACGCGCGCCCCATCGCGCGGTTGGCATAGTCGAACATGCTGTTCATCTGGAGCACCTTCACCAGAGGCTCCTTGCTCTCCGTGTAGCGTCCCTTCGAGTAGAGGTAGAGCGCCTCGTGCAGCAGATCCGTGAACTCGGTGGAATGGTAAACCTGAATCTGTGCCCGGTCGGAGTCCAGTGTGTAGATCCGGTCCGACTGGTCCGCCGCAATCGCGGTGATGATCGTGGAGAGGCCGACGCGCTGCGTCCCGTCGTCCGGCCCGCCAAACACATACAAGAGCTCACCCTCGTTATTGTACTCGTATATGTACCCCCTCTGATCCGCCACATAGACGTTGTCGTGGTTTCCCGCGGCCACGGCCGCCGGGATGTCGGCGTATTCCAGATCGCCAAAGAGGTTGGTGCCCGCAATATTTAAATGCTTTAAGGTTCTCGTCCCGTCCCCCCGGGTCACGGTATAGATCAGCCCCTTGTCGTCGATGGCCAGATTATCCGGCGTCGAGGGGATATTGCTGACCAGCTTTGCGCGCTGCGCATCCGTCATGATGGCGCGCTGGAGGATGATCCAAAAATCGCTCGACGCGAAGTTGGTGCCGAAATAGCCGAGGAAGGTTCCGCCGCCTGTCGGAGAAATCTCCACAATCCCGTTGGTGTTCGACTGGCAGACAATGTACATCACGCCCGCGCCGTTCACTGCGATCTTGACCGGCTGAAAGCTGAGACTCTCCCCGTAAAGCGGATTGTCAGGCTTTGTGTACCTGTTTAAGACCTCCCCAAAAGAATCGAACTCAAACACGGCCTCCGCGTCGCGGTCCGCCACATAGATGTGTTTATTTTCCGTCACGAACACACCCATCGGCGCCTTCAGCGTCCCCTCTCCGACGATCTTAATCAGGCTGCCGTCAAGGCTGCCCACAAGGATGCGCCCGTTTCCGGTATCCGCGACATAGATCTCACCGTCGTCCGTCACGCACAGATCGTTCGGTCCGCTGAGCGCCTCGTCCCCAAATTTGATGATGGTCTGCACCGGCAGGTACGCGGACATGGTCTCATTGATCGAGCCGTAGCCGTCGATGGTATAGGTCCTGTACGGAGTGTCGGCACAGACTGCCTCCGGCCATGCGCCGCAGGCCAGAATCAGCGCAGACAGAAATCCCGCTGTGAATTTCAGAATAGTTTTCCCATGCTCTCTCATACTGTTTGCGTCCCCTCTCCTACTTGATCCCGGAATTTGCCATCGTGTTCATAACGCTCCGCTGAAGGAGGATGAACAGGATCAGATTCGGCAGAAACATAATCAGGGAGGCAGCGGCGGCCATCCCCTGGCCGGCCACTGTATTGTTTACATTGACCAGAGAATTCATATAAAAGGTCAGGGTCTTTCTGCTGTCGTCATTGACATAGTAGTTCGACGTCTCCATATTCGTCCACACCTGCTGGAACACCAGGATTGCGGCGGTCGCAATGGCTGGACGGATCATCGGCAGAATGACCTTCCGGTACACCTGAAAATCCGTTGCCCCGTCCATGTACGCCGCCTCAATCAGCGAATCCGGCACCTGATCCACAAACTGCTTGACCAGAAAGAGCGCCACCGGCATCGCAACGAGCGGGAGAATGTGCGCCCACAGGGTGTCGATCATGCCGATTTTGCTGATCACCAGATACCGCGGAATCAGCACTGCGGTGGCCACAAACATCAGCGCGATCTGATTGATCTGCATCAGGAGGTTCCTTCCTTTAAATTTGATCTTGGACAGCGCGAAGGCCGTCATTGTAGTAAACAGCAGGGACAATCCTACCGTGAGCACCGTCACCAGAATACTGTTGAACACATAGCGGCTCATGGGCGTGCCCGAGGTCCGGCTGAACTTGATCAGCCGGGTAAAATTCTCCAGCGTCGCGTTTTTCACAAAGAAGGTGGGAGGAAATGCAAACAGCTCCTCCAT
>CAZNQZ010000006.1:18246-22350 GCA_964575245.1 uncultured Lachnobacterium sp.
AACAAGCGGCAGCGCCATAAAGACGATGAGCGGAAGAAGAATTATTATGATCTTGATCTGTCCCCGCTCGAATTTCTGTGGATTGATGCGTTTCCCTTTATATGCCATGTTCTTCCTCCTCCCTAGTATTCGTCTTTGTCTGTCAAAAGTGAGTTTGACAGCTTTGAGAACAGCTGTACAATCACGAGCAGCACCACCGAGACTGCAGCCGCATAGCCCATCTCATACCGCAGGAAACCGTAATCCTCAATGTGGTTTACGAGAAGCTGCGCCGCGTAGCCGGGAGAGGGATTGCCGGTCAGCAGGCTTGAGATCATGCCGTTCTGGAACGCCCCCACGATCGCCATGACAGCCGCGAAGAGCATCTGCGGTTTCATCTGCGGAATTGTGATATAGATCATCTCCTGAAACCGGTTCTTCACGCCGTCGATCGCCGCCGCCTCGTACAGGGACTCATCCCCATTCAGGATTCCGGCGATCATGGACAAAAAGCCGATGCCCATGGAGGACCAGAGCCCGATGATCACGACGATCGGCAGCAGATACCTCGCGTCCGTCAGCCAGATGACCGGATCGGTGATGACTCCGAGGCTGATCAGCCAGCTGTTCAAAAGACCCGTCTGGTCGCCGGAAAAAATGACCTTCCAGAGCACGGTCATGGACACGCCCACGGTCATACTCGGCGAGTACAGAATCAGCGCGAAGATAGTTCTCGGCAAATGCGGGAGGTTGCACAGCGCCCACGCGAGCAGAAACGACAACAGATAGCCGCCGATGCCGACAGTCACCGCGTAGATGACCGTGTTCGGCAGAACGTGCTGCATGAAGGTTTCGTCGTTCGTGATCAGCGTGACATAGTTCAAAAAACCGGACCAGCCCGGCCACTGGATGGCGTTAAAATTTGTGAAGGACAGTATCGCCGCCAACAGAACCGGGATCAGGATAAAGACGACAAACAGGAGTGCGAACGGCGCGACAAAGAGATAGCCCTTTCGATTGTTTTCACGCCCCGCGATTTTGTTTTTTCTCTTTTTCTCTCCTCTCATGTTCTCCCCCCATCTCTATTCCCGTCCGAGCAGCCTTTTGACGCTGTCGTAAGTCGGGATCCGATACTCCTCCACCACATTTCCCTCGCTGTCGTTGTAGCCGAATTCCTCCAGCTTGCGGGAAATCTCCCGGTTGATGGTCTTCACCGCCCGGTCGATGCGGAACTGCGCCGTGTCGCCCCGGATGACAATATCGTTGAAGGCGTTGCTCATCTCGCGCTCCAGCATATAGGTGCCCGGCACCCGCGCCACATCGACGACATTCCTCGCGAACTCCATGATGACCTCCTTGTCGTCCGTATCCAGCGGGAGCTGCGCAAACGCCTCCTGGTTGGCGGTTGGCCACATGTACTCGTCGCCGTAGGAAATCTGCATCGTCTGCCCGAATTTGGCCTGCACCTCGCTGGAGGCCCACCACTTGACAAATTCCCACGCCTGCCTTTCGCGCTCGGGATTACTCTTAAAGATCACGGTGCTCTCCGCGCATCCGCAGGTGCTCCGGTCCACACTTCCGTCCTCCCGCAAAATTCCCGGAACCGGCGCGATCTCCCACGAGCCGGAAAGCTCCGGCGCCGCGTTTTTGAGCAGATTGTATGTAGCCAGATCCGCAATCCCGATCGGCAGGTCCCCGTTGCGGAAATGCTGGTAATAGTTGTCGACGTTGACGTCCAGATCATAGATTGTGAACAGATCGGTCAGCAGCGTCATTCCGGCGACCGACTCCTCAGACCCGAGGGCTGTCCCCGCCGCGGCGCTCTCAAAGTAGAGAGAGCCGCCGTTTTGCATGATCAGCGGCGTCGTGCCGTGGAAGTTGCGCATGGCGATCATTCCGGCTGTCGGATAGTAAAAGTTTAATCCTCTCATCTGCAGCTCCGGCAGCATTCCGATCACATCCTCCATCGTGTCCGGAACCGGCAGCCCCAGCTTTTCCATAACGTCCGTGCGGTAGAACAGCACCCAGAAATTCATGGTTTCCGGCATGGAGTAAACACTGTCGCCGATGGTTCCGGTCATGAAAAACCCCGGCTCATACGGCTTTGCCACCTCGGTAAAATCATCGTACCCTGCCATGTCCACCAGGGCCCCCCGCACCGCCAGCTCATAGGGCACGGTGTAATTGATGCCCGTCGCCACATCCGGCGCGTTGCCGGAGGAGTTAGCCAGCACCAGCTTGTACTGATCCGGCATAATGCTGATATCCACCTCAATGCCGGTCTCCTGCGTGAAGGACTCGTCGATCATTTTCTGCATGATCTGCACATACTGGCTGGAGCGGTTCACCCACACCTGCAGATGGCTGCGGTCCGCGTTGGAAGCAGAGTACTCCTTCTGCGTAAAGGAGGCAAAAAATCGCTTGATATTCATCCACAGGGACGCAAAGAACCCGGGCCTCGAGGGGAGGCTGGCCTCCTCCTGATAGAGATAAATCCGGTCGATAGCAAGCCCGTTCTTCATCAGGTTGTCAATCGTGTTGGCCAGATGATGGTTCACGGAGTTCATGCTTGAGGAGAGCTCCTTTACGCGGTATGGAATTTCGTCCGGCTCGTCCCCAAGGCTTTTCAGCTGCTTCGCCGCAATCAGCATGGATGCCATGACGGCCACATGCTTCTTACTTTCGCTGTAGGGCAGCGCGCTCTGCTCCAGCTCGTAGAGCCTGTCGGCGTACCCGTACAGCTCATCCTCCAGATCCGGGATATACCGGCTCAGCTTCAGATCGCGGTACTTGTCGGCGTTGGTCCCCGCAACCTTCGTGATCTCAAGCGCCAGGTCGTTGACCCCTGACATGATCTCCTCCAGCTCCTCCATGATCGCGCACAGCGGGTCCAGACTGATCGTGAAGGAGATCGTGTGATTCCCCTCCTCCAGATAGACCCCCAGCCTCTCCCCCTCGTCGTCGGTCAGCGCGGCAGTCCGGTATTTGCTGGTATAAGCCATAGGATAGGACTCGAAGGCGCTGTTTGGGATCGCTCCGTCCACCTCCACATCGACAAACACCGGGAAATCCATTTTGTCTGACTGACGGTAATTCAGAGCAATATAGTAGACCCCGGACTCCTTTGCCAGAAATTCATAAGTCACCCTCTGCCCCGCGGCGTCGAAGGAGTCGGAATCCAGCGTATTTAACACCTTGTACACCGTCTCATACGGATCGATTCCGGTGTCATACTCCACGATGCCGTGAATGGAGGAATCGTTGGTCCACGCAAAGTTTTCTCCCTGGATTTCTATCAGCGCCCCGCCCTCTGCCCTCTGCGATCCCGTGTATGACGGAATGGCAGGCGGCGCGCACAGGGTGAGGTTGCCCAGAAGGAAACTGCCCTCATTCACCGTAACCGCAAGCTCGTGCATCCCTGCCGAGAGCTCCAGCAGGAGCGGTCGGGCGTGGCGGTAACCGGAGTCCATCAGAAATTTGCTCTCCCACTGGAGCTGTTTCTTCGGGATCGTCACGACCTCGTTGTCGTAGCGGTCGTAGAATGGCAGATTCCGCCGCCAGCTGGACTCAAATTTGAGGCTCCTGCACTCGTAAAAAGGATAAGCGCCGTCCACCTGCAGGGAAAACTCAACCGGGAGCACCGACTGGTCTAAGGATAGATAGTCAAATTTCACACAGTACTGTCCGTCCTCCGGCGCCTCGATCCGGAGAAAGGCCGTGTCCTCCGCGCCCAGCTCAAGCACATCGGCGGCGCCTGTGTATTCCATGGTATCCTCCGCGGGCACAGCGCTTCCCGATACGAACGCATCCCCCATGGAAACCGGGATATCCTCCCCGTCATAGACGCTCATCCGATACCCGGCGCTCACTCTCGAATAGTTGTTTGCGATGCGCTCACTGACATATTGGCTGTCATGGACAGCGGATATCCGGTCGGCGCTCCCGCCGTCTCCGGCATTGACTGCCGCAGGCACATTCCCCGCCGTTCCTGCGAAGACCGCGGCGGCAAGCACAAGCGCCGCCGCCCTGTGGAAGTTTTTTCCCAGCTTCATCAGCCCCATAATGACCTCCTTGCATGGTGATTATGATTTATTTTATCTTTTTCTAAAATAATTTAGTTTTATT
>CAZNQZ010000007.1:0-9413 GCA_964575245.1 uncultured Lachnobacterium sp.
GGAAGACTGCAGGATAATTGAATTGTTTTTAAATCGTGACGAGGAAGCAATCCGTCAGACGGAGAGGAAGTACGCCCGTTATTTGTACGTGATAGCGCAGAATATTCTAGACAACGCTGAGGACAGCAGCGAGTGTGTGAATGATACCTACATGAAGGCGTGGGATAGCATTCCGCCTCATCAGCCGCCCCGGCTTGACTATTATCTGGGCAAAATCACACGGGAGATCTCGATCGGGCGCTGGTATAAAAGCAGGACGCAAAAGCGCGGCGGAACGCAGTATGCCCTTTCCCTCGACGAGCTCGAGGAATGTGTACCCTCCGGGAGTTCTCCTGAACAGGAGGCTGACATGGAGCTGCTCACGAGGAGCATTCGGGAATACCTGCGGGGCTGCAAGAAGGAGGCAAGGGAGGTATTTTTGCAGCGCTATTACTTCTGCGACAGTGTGAAGGTGATTGCGGACAACCGGGGCATGAGCGAATCCAAGGTGAAAAGCCTGCTGTACCGGACGAGGCTGGCTCTGAAAGAATATCTGGAAAAGGAGGGCTTTGTGGTATGAAAGCAGAAGAGATCAGCAATGCTGTCGGCAGGCTTGACGAGGAGATGATCCTGCCCGTACAGGAGGAAAGAGGAGAGGGAAAAAAGAGAAAACGGAAAGCGAAACGGCCATTTTGGATTTCCCTCGCCGCGGCTGCGGCGTGTATCGGTCTGATTGGAGGTATTGTATTGACAAACGGGAATCCGGGCGATTCGGGAAAAAATTCCGTTTACGCGGCAGAACTTGCCAGCCCGCAATATCCCGAGATGGCAAAGTATCCCGATGAACTAAGCTGCATTGGCTCCGACGGGACATATGACAGCGATAAATTTGACAAAATGTATGAGCCGTGGAAAAAGCAGCGAGAGGAGCGCCTGTCGGCAGCGGAAGAGCTTCGGGTTCCCGACCGCTTTTTCAAATCAACCATCAACGAGTTTTTGTCTGGTGCGGGGAGTGACAACCGTGTCTATTCACCGGTCAATGTGTATATGGCGCTGGCTATGCTGGCGGAGACGACGGACGGGGACAGCCGCGCGCAGATTTTGGAGCTGCTGGGCGCGGACAGCATAGAGGAGCTGCGGAAACAGGCGGCCAATATGTGGAGAGCAAATTACCGCGATGACGGCGCGACTACCTCCGTTCTGGCAAACTCGATCTGGCTGAACAGCGGTATTTCTTACCGGCAGAAGACGCTCGACACGCTGGCGAAGGATTACTATGCCGCATCTTTTCACGGCGATCCTGCTTCGGAGGAGATGACAGCGCTTCTGCGGAAGTGGATCAATGAGCAGACAAAGGGCTTGTTGGAGAAAGAGGCCGACGGGGTAAAGCTCTCCCCGCAGACGGTATTGGCGCTGTGTTCGACGGTTTATTTCAGCGCGAAATGGCAGGATACCTTTCAGGAGAGCAACAACGACAGGAAAACCTTTCACGCTCCCGGCAGTGATATTCAGTCGGAATTTATGAACGATACCATGGATTCCGGGACATACTATACAGGTGAGGGTTACGGCGCGATCAGTCTTCCCTTTGAGGATGGCGGCAGAATGTGGCTCATCCTTCCCGATGAAGGAAAAACCGTTGACAATTTGCTTGCCTCCGGAGAGTATCTGGACATGGCAGGCCGGGCGCAGGATTGGGAAAACAGAAGAACGAATCTCATGATTCACTATTCGGTGCCGAAGTTTGATGTCTCCTCCAAGACAAATTTGAAGGACGGGCTGCAGGCCCTTGGAGTCACGGATGTATTTGACGAGACAAAATCCGATTTCTCACCCCTTACCAGGGATGCGGATCATCTGTATGTCAGCACTGCCGAGCATGCCGCACGGGTGCTCATCGACGAGGAGGGCTGTACTGCGGCGGCGTTTACGGTGATAGCGGTAGACGGAACCGGGGCGCTTGTGCCTGAAGACGAGATCGAGTTTATTCTCGACCGTCCGTTCCTCTTTGTGGTCACAAGTGACGCGGGGCAGCCGCTGTTTACCGGGGTAGTTAATCAGCCGTAAGGGGTTATTTATATGCGTAAATCCGTCGCGGGAAACGCTTTAATCAGCGTTTCCCTAAGAAAAACAGGTTCGGCAGAACCTGTTTTTCTTTGCCAAAAAACTTCTGAAACAGCACTATAACAGCCTATATTTGAAGGATTTCGAGTCCGATTTTACTGGACACGAAAAAAATGTATAAAATAAGCATAAAAAGGCATAAATTTTTTATTAAATAATCTGGAATGTGTGGTATAATAACTTAGATGAATATGCTGTTTTAGAACTAAATCGTTTCAGCTAATCTTCCATTACTCTCATCTGTTTGGTTTTCGTTTGTTTATCTATCTTATTAATCCATCATGCAGAAGACACTACATTGTGTAAAAAGAAAGGACAATAGCATGAGAAAGGTATTAAAGGGAAAAACTGAAAAAAATGACGGGCGCTTTATTGGAATCGGAGAAAAGATTTCCAGACGCTTTGGAAGGGTCATTATGCTCTGCTGCATCATATTAGGTGCGGTGACTACGATTTTGAGCTACGTTTCTTCCATCAGTGCGGTATCGGAAACCATCAACAACACATCTGATGTGGCGGCAAACTATGTGTCCGCCTCGATGAAGGAATTTGTTGCGATCGCCTATGAGACGGGCAGTATTGCCCGCCTGGCCGATCCCGAAAGGGCAGTCGAGGATAAAAAGGCTCTTGTGGATGGAAAGATCAAAGCTTATGGTTTTGAGGGCGGATATCTTCTTGACAGCAGCGGTATCGACATCTTTACCGGGCAGAATCTTTCTGACAGAATGTACTTTAAAGAGGGAATGAAGGGAAATACCTATATTTCCACGCCTGCATTCAGTGATGTGACGCAAAGAGTGTCATATGTGGTAGCAGCGCCGCTTTGGGAGGACGGCAATCCCGGGACAACGCCTGTCGGCGTAGTTGCCTATATACCCAACGGGGAGTTCCTGAATGAAATTATGCGTTCCATTAAGGTCGGAAAAGGCGGAACCGCCTTCATGCTGGACAAGGCAGGCATTACGATCGCAGACGTTAATTCCGAGCTGGTCGGCGTGGAGGACTGCGTTGCCCTGGGCGATACAAATCCCCGGCTTAAGAAATTCAGCCGCATCTGTAAAAATATGATCGCAGGAGAAAACGGTACAGGTACATACAGTTATAACGGTAAGACCAAGGTAGTTGCCTATTCCCCTGTTCCCGATACGGATGGCTGGAGTATCGGTATCGCTGCTGTGAGAAACGAATTTTTAAAGATGTTCTATATATCGCTGCTGCTTACGATCATCGCCGTTGCTGCATTTACGATATACGGTGTTAAAACCGGTGTCTCTCTGGGCAAAACAGTCGCGGCGCCGCTCAGCAAGGCGGTGGACCGGCTGAAACTCTTAGCAGAGGGCGATATCCATACTGAGGTGCCGGAACCGACCGTAAATGATGAGACAGCCATATTACTGGGTTGTATGTCAGAGACAATCAGTGATCTGAATAAGGTAATTGCCAATATCAGCAACGATCTGGCGGAATTGGCGGATGGCAACTTTATGATCAACGTCGATGAGGATTATAAAGGAGACTTTGCACAGATCAGCGTATCCTTCCGGGGAATTGTAGATTCTCTCAGTTATGCTTTGCGGGAAATCGACACTAATGCGGAAAACGTCCGAAAGGGCGCCATGGATCTGGCCGGCGCATCCCAGACTTTGGCGGAAGGCGCAACGGATCAGGCAAGTGCGATCGAAGAACTGACTGCAACCATGACGGAAATCTCTGAGAAAATCCACGTCAATGCCGAAAATGCCGAAAAAGTCAGATTGGTCGTGTCCGGCATGAATGATCAGGTGACGGAGAGCAACGCGCAGATGAAACAGAGCACGGAGGCCATGGAGCGAATCAGACAAACTTCCGATAAGATTGCCGAGATCATCAGCAGCATTGAAGAAATTGCATCCCAGACTAATCTGCTTGCACTCAATGCGTCCATTGAAGCGGCAAGGGCAGGCGAAGCGGGAAAAGGCTTTGCAGTGGTTGCCACGCAGGTTGGCATTCTTTCCGAACAGAGCACGGAAGCGGCAAAAAATACCAAGCAGCTGATCCAAAACGCAATACAGGCTGTGGAAAACGGAACCAGGCTTGCAAATTCTACGGCGGAGTCATTGCTGCTCGTGGTTGATAACGCACATACGGTGGGAAAAGCGATTGATGAAATTGCCATAGCGTCAGAGGAGCAGGCGGCAGCCACAGCGCAGGTCACCCTTGGCACCAACCAAATTGCCGAAGTTGTGGAGTCCAATTCCGCCACCTCCGAGGAAAGTGCTGCGTCATCAGAAGAACTTTCGGCACAGGCGGATCTGCTCAAGGAGCTTGTGGGTAGATTTAAATATTATGATTCGAGAGCCAAAAGTTAATTCGCCCATCATGGAATTTACACTTTAGTTTTGCCAGATTGGGGTTGTTTGTTGGAATTGTCTTGTGAGATGGCAGTATGTTATAGCTGTAAAAACAGATTATGTAAAATATAGAGGTAAGAGAGAAGAGACCAGTGGTGAAACTTGAATTTAAGACTGTGGTTATAGTAATCACATGGATGTGTTTGCTTGTATCCGGATGCAAAGGGGATGATGGCAATGATTCCTTAAATAATTCGTCGTGGCAGAGCCAGGATGAATTTAAACTGGAGACATTGGATATATCGAAAAATCTGGAAAAATCCCAGTTTCAGGATCTGCATGAGGGAATGTCCGCTGAGAATCCGAAACATATCGGTGATCATTATTATGTTTACGATTCCGTTTACAATTATTTGCCGGAGACAGAATTTGATATTAATGATAAGATCATTTTAGATCTCAAAATTGTGAACGACACGGATTCCAATGTATATGGGGACACATTGTTTCAGGTTGAAATTTTATTGGACAATGAATGGTATATCATTCCGCCGGTAAATTATTGGTTCACGGACTTAGCGGCCAGATACCCCCCAAGAGGAGAGTATGCAGGAGGATTTGTCCTTTCTGACATCGATGTCAATTTTATTCCCGGTGAGTATCGGGTCATTAAAATCTATCGTATGGATGATTTTGAGGGGAAGATCATAAGCTGCAGTAATTTTTATCTTTCATAAAGAGTCGGTGAAAGAATTTTTAAACAAAGAGAACGCTTTCAGAAATTAACCTGGAAGCGTTCTTTTTTGTATATTGCGCCGGGTTTATCGGAATACTATGACTGAAAACCGACGATACGGTTCAGAAAAACAGCGAGGGCATGATATGAGTGAAAGTCAACAGGGACAAAAGCAAAAGCTGACGATGGAACAGGAGCAGCAGCGGAACGAGGAATACAACGAGTATGTAAAGCAGGTGACCCCGGCCCACAATCTCTGGGCCAACATGGGCAAGGCGTTCCTGCTCGGCGGAGTGATCTGTGTTCTGGGACAGGGGATCACGAATCTGGCGATGAGCTATTTTCAGCTGGAGAAGGACGATGCGGGGATGTGGTGCAGCATGATTCTGGTGCTGCTTTCCGTGGTGATGACAGCGTTCAACGTCTATGCCCCGCTGGCGAACTGGGGGGGAGCGGGGGCCTTGGTTCCCATCACCGGTTTTGCCAACGGAGTGGCGAGCTCCGCGATTGAATTTCAGAAAGAGGGTCAGGTGTTCGGCATCGGCTGTCAGATTTTTCGGATTGCAGGTCCGGTAATCTTATATGGGATCTTTTCGAGCTGGGTGCTGGGACTCTGCTACTGGATTGGCAAATGTTTTGGGTGGTTTTGAGCATAAGACGGGAGGGTAAACATGGTACAGGAGGATGCTCCGATTGGGCTTGGCTATGAGCTGGGCAAAAACAAAGAGGCAATGCTTGGCTTTGAATCGCTGACGGAGGATGAGAGACGGCAGGTGATCGAGGCGGCCAGAGGAATCCGCGACAGGGAGGAAATGCATACCTTCGTGAACAGTATTGCAGAGATCGGAAGGGCAAGATAGGATAATAGGATTGCAATTGCAGCGTCTGTGATGTATGATAAACATACTACTGTTACACGGAGGCAGGCATGTGGTATGTGATACAGGTAATGACCGGGGATGAAGAAAAAATTGCGCTCATGTGCCGGAAACTGATCGGTACGACCGACGATGAGGACGGAGTGCTCCAGAGCTGCTTTATTCCCTGCACAAAGCGTCAGCGCAGATACCGGGGAGAGTGGCACATGGAGCAGCGGCCGCTTTGCCCCGGTTATGTTTTTCTGGTGAGCGGCCGTCCGGAGGAATTGTTTCTCCAGTTGAAGCATGTGCCGGGTCTGACCAAGCTCCTTGGGACGGGCTGGGAGTTTGTTCCCCTGACGGAGGCGGAGGAGGAATTTCTGCAGCGGCTGGGCGGGGACGATAAGGTTGTGGAGATGTCCACCGGGGTGATCGAGAACGACCGGATCATTGTAAAAGGCGGCCCTCTGATCGGTATGGAGGGATATATAAAAAAGATTGACCGCCATAAGCGGATTGCACGGCTGGAGGTCGAGATGATGGGGCGGGTGATGGAGATTCAGGTAGGGCTGGAGATCGTTGAAAAAATAAAGCTGTAAAGGGATAAAGGTATAGACATTTTGTCCCAAAAGGTGTAATATGGGGCGGAACGAAAATTACGCAAATTTAGGGAGAATCGCTTGAAAACGTCTGTGCAAAAAAGAAATAGAGTGTTAATTCCAATCATACTGGCTCTGGGCTTTGTTCCACTGATTGTGCACCAGTATGAGTATCGCACGCATCTCAGTGTGTTTGACTGGTTTCCGGATGCATCGGAAACTGCCACAGATTTTTTTATGGCATACAAATCATTCGCCATCCTGATTCTCGGAGCGGTGATGCTTGCGGTGCTGGTTTACGAATACATACATAAGAAAAGGCTTTCCTTTGAGCCTCTGTGCTGCCCGCTGCTCGCGTATGCAGTGTTTGTTTTGCTGTCGGGCCTGTTGTCCGAATACCGTGCGTATGCATTCCGGGGGAATTATGAGCTGTTTGAATCCGTGCCGGTTGTGCTCTGCTATGTGATGTTCTGTTATTATACTTATCACTGTGTGCAGAGCGAGGGGCAGGTGCGCCGTCTGTTGTACTGGTCCGGCATCGGGATTATGGCTGTTACGGCGATCGGTGTATTTCAGGTTCTGGGAAAGGATCTCTTTTTATCGACTTTTGGGCAGAAGCTCATTACAAACCCTTCCTGGTGGAATCATCTGGACGAGCTGGTGTTTAGTTTTGCCCCCGGCACGGCCTATACAACGCTGTACAATGTAGACTTTAATCCCTTTTATTTCGGGCTGCTGCTTCCGGTATCGCTCGCGATGTGTCTGGCAGCCAGAAGGTGGTGGCAAGTCCCCTTATTCCTGATACCGGCAGCGGCCTTTGCGGTCTGTCTGAAGGGCTCTGGGACGGAATCCTGGTATCTGGCGCTGCCTCTTGCCTTTGCCGTGGCTATCCTGATACTGGCGAGTCGGAAAATCTGGTCGTTTCTCGCTGTTCTTGCAGTGTATGCGCTGCTTCTGGTGGTTGGCGGGAACGCCCTGATGGGGACGCCGACATGGGAGCGCCTGCGGTTCAATATAGTCGGCACGGCGCACTGGGCGGACTCCATTTTTATCAAGGATATCGACACAAATGAGGATTCGGTGGTTATTTCCGTGCCGGACAGGGAGCTCAAAATCGCGTATTCGTATGATCCGGAAGTGGGGATCTATCAGCTTGAGACAAAGGATGGCGATGATAATATATTGAGCTATACCGTGCTGGAGGGTGAAAGCTATAAATGTGCGCTGGATGACGAGGCTTATGGGGGATGCACTATCCAACTGGTCAATCTGGAAAAATACTATGGTATTGGAGTCTCACTTGGGGGACAAACATGGTATTTTACTAATCAGACCGACGGCACCTACTATTATCAGAATCCGCTTGGAAAGCTGGTCAAGATGAGGGATGTTCCCTCTCTGGATCTGTTTAACGATGATGCGTTCAGCGGGAGAGGCTTCATCTGGAACCGCACGCTCCCGCTGTTGAAAAAGTATCTGTTTTTCGGAATCGGAGCGAATAACTACGTTCTGGCATTCCCGCAGGATGATTATATCATGCGGGTGTACCGCTGGGGGGTCAGTACCTACGATGTGAAGGCCCACTGCTGGCTCATGCAGCAATGGGTGGAAAACGGGCTGCTTGCAATGTTGTGCATTTTGGTTTTTTATATCTGGTATTTTGTTCAGTCGGTCCGGATTTACCGAAGGGCAAGGTTGAGGCAGGGAGTGACGTGGATCGGTTTCGGGATTCTGACAGGAACCCTGAATTATATGGTGATATCGCTGGCCAACGATTCCAACGTGAATACGGCGCCAGTATTCTGGGTGATGATGGGGCTTGGCATGGCGGTCAACCGCATGGTGGTGCGGGAGCAGGGCCTGTTTCAGAAGGCCGCACAGCCTGTTGAGAAGGAGACGGCTGCGGAGTCAAAGAAACCAGTTTCCGCCGTTGCGGAAAAGGCCGACGTGAGAGAGGCGGCAAAGACAAAGAGCGCTGCGGGACCGCAGGCTCCGGTTCAGAAGAAAAAGAACAGAAAGAAAAATAGGGGAGGACGTTAGTGTCATGGAAAACCAGTATGAGGAGGAGATTAATTTATCTGCAATGTTGCTTAGCTTCTGTCTGCGCTGGCGCACAGTGGTGATTGTGATGCTGGTGTTTGGCATCGTGGTTGGCGGGACAAGGCTTGCGATGAACATTCAGGGGATGAGAGATCCGGAGCGGGTGGAGCAGATGAAGGCGGAGTATGAGGATGCTTTGGCGGCTTATCAGGCGGAGGGAGTTGCTCTCAAGACGCAGATCTCTGAAAATAAGAGAAGTCTGAATCTGCAGACGGAATATAATAAAAAGTCTATGCTGATGCAGATTGATCCGCGCAATGAGTGCGTTGCCTCTATGAGTCTTTATGTGGACACGAATTACCAGATTATGCCGGGCAGTTCCATTCAAAATGAGAATCCGGCCTATAAGATTACCTGTGCCTATTATGATTTCTATAGCAGCGGTGAATTTTTTACCACGGTGAAGGACAAGCTCTCCTTTGATCTCGGAGAGATGAAATATTTAAAGGAAGTGTTGAACGTGACCTTCGATACCTCGCGCTACGCAATTGTTATCAACGCAGTGGCGGACACGAAGGAACACTGTGATGAGCTGGTGAGAGTTGCCGGGGACGCGTTTCAGTCGCAGTACAGCTTTGTGAACTCCTCTTTGGGAGAGCACACCTTAAAGAACTCAGATATCGCATCCTATACGCAGATCAATACCGACCGGGAGGCGTATCAGATCGAGCAGAAAAATCAGGAGAAT